>JBFJYB010000028.1:0-12631 GCA_041622835.1 Acidimicrobiales bacterium
CTCGATCACGTCGAGGGAGCTGGCCCCGGCGTCGAGCTCGGCCGCGATCGCGGCCGTGAAGTCGGCCATCACCGCGACGTCGTCGTCCAGCGGGGTAGGAACCTCGACGGCGAGGGCGCCGTAGGCGACGGCCAGCTCCCCTGCCGCAACCGCCTCGCTCACGACGCGGCCACGGCCTCCGGTCTCGAGCTCGAAGACCCGCTCGGCGCGCCCGCACCACCCGGCGACCGCATCGCCCTCCGAGCACCCCGCCGCCAGCACCGCCACCACCAGGATCGTCCGCACCGGCGCCGCCGGCCGCGCGCTCATGGCCGTCGACCGGGCCACCACGATCGGCCGAGCCCGCGTCGCCAGCCCGACCCGACCATCCCTCGTCCCCTCACCGCCGACGAGCGTAGGCGCCGCATTGACACCGTGGCAGCCGGCCGACCCGCTACGTTCCGAAGAGAACGTCGCTCACCCCCTACTATGATCGAACGTACGTTCGCCGACAGCGGCCGCACCGACGGAGCCACGATGAACCGGACCCACCCATGACCCAACAGGAGCTGATCCCCTTCGCCCGAGAGATCATCGAGGTGCCTGTCGCCGACGAGATGTCGGAGTCGTTCCTGGCCTACTCGCTGTCGGTGATCACCGCCCGGGCCATCCCCGACGTGCGCGACGGCCTCAAGCCGGTCCAGCGCCGCATCCTCTACAGCATGTTCGGCATGGGCCTGCGGCCCGACTCCCCCCACCGGAAGTGTGCCCGGGTCGTGGGCGACACCATGGGCAAGTACCACCCCCACGGCGACCAGGCCATCTACGAGGCGCTGGTGCGCATGGGCCAGCCGTTCACGCGCATGATCACGCTGGTCGACCCGCACGGCAACTTCGGCTCGCTCGACGACCCGCCGGCCGCGCCCCGCTACACCGAGTGCCGGCTGACCGACGCCGCCGTCGACATGATCGGCGAGATCGCCGAGGACACCGTCGAGTTCCGCCCGACCTACGACGGCGAGAGCTCCGAGCCCGCCTACCTGCCGGCGCGGTTGCCGAATCTCCTGGTGAACGGGACCAGCGGCATCGCGGTCGGCATGGCCACCAACATGCCGTCCCACAACCTGGGCGAGGTGCACCGGGCCATCGAGCTGGTCATGACCAAGCGCCGGCCCAAGCCCACCATCGACGAGCTGCTGAAGGTGCTGCCGGGGCCCGACTTCTGCTCGGGCGGCATCGTCGTGGACGACGGCATCCGCGAGGCCTACGAGACCGGCCGGGGCTCGATCCGCATGCGGGCCAGGGCCGACGTCGAGCAGCGCACCAACCGCAGCCAGAGCATCGTCGTCACCGAGCTCCCCTACCAGGTGGGCCCCGAGAAGGTCGTCGGCCGGATCAAGGAGCTGGTGATCAGCGGCAAGGTGCAGGGCGTGACCGACGTGGTCAACCTGTCCGACCGCAAGAGCGGGCTGCGCATCCAGGTCGACTGCAAGCCGGGCGTCAACGCCCAGGCCGTGCTCTCGCAGCTCTACAAGTACACCCCCCTCGAGGAGACCTTCGGCATCAACAACGTGGTGCTGGTCGACGGATCGCCCACCACGCTGGGCCTCTACGACCTGTGCCGACACTACGTCGACCACCGCCTCGACATCGTCGTGCGGCGCACCACCTATCGGCTCGACAAGGCGCGCGACCGGCTCCACATCGTCGAGGGCCTGATCGTCGCCCTCGACAACATCGATCTGGTGGTGCGCATCATCCGCGGCTCCGAGGACGTCGCCGAAGCCCGCGACGCGCTCTGCGAGCAGCTCGAGCTCACCGAGGTGCAGGCCACCCACATCCTCGACATGCAGCTGCGCCGGCTGACCGCGCTCGAGAAGCAGAAGATCGTCGACGAGCGAGACGAGCTCACTTCGGCCATCGACGGGTACGAGAAGATCCTGGCGTCCGACACGCGTCGCCGTCGGCTCGTGCTCGACGAGCTGGCCGAGCTGGCCGAGCGGTTCGGCACGCCCCGCCGCACCGAGATCGTCCCGGCCGACGACATCCCGGTGCACGAGCACGTCGAGGTCGCCGACCACACCGAGGTCCCCGACGAGGCGAACCTGGTCACCCTGTCCACGACCGGCGTCGTCGGCCGGGCGCCGACCGAGGGCGCCAAGCAGGCCACGCCGGGACGCCACGACGTGCTCGTCTCCCAGACGCTGGCCTCGACCCGGGACCAGGTCTGGGCCGTCACCAGCGAGGGTCGAGGCCTGGCCGTGCCGTGCTTCACCATCGGCGAGGTCGCGGGTCGCAGCCGGGGATCGGCGGCCGACCAGGTCTTCGGCACCTCCAAGGGCGAGGCGATACACGCGCTGGTCGCTCCCGACAGCACCGAGCCGCTGGTCCTGGTCACCGCAGGTGGGGTGGTCAAGCGGCTGACGGCGGCCGAGCTGGCCGCCACCCGCCCGGGCAAGCCCGTCATCAAGCTCCGGCCCGACGACAAGGTGGTCGCCGCCTTCCCCTGCCCCGACGGAGCCGACATCGTGATGGTCGCATCCGACGCCCAGGCCCTGCGGACCGCCTCGGGCGGCATCAGCGTGCAGGGCCGCGGGGCCGGCGGGGTCGCGGGGATGCGGCTGAGAGACGGAGCCCGGGTGATCGGAGCCGGCCCGGCGCTTCCCTCGTCGGTGATCGTGACCGTGAGCGACATCGGCACCGCCAAGGTCACGCCGGCCGACGAGCTGCCGGCCAAGGGGCGGGGCGGCGTCGGCGTCCGCATCACCCGGTTCGGCAGCGAGTCCCAGCTCGTGCTGGCGTGGATCGGCGCACCCGACGGCGTCCTGGCGGTCATGTCGACCGACGACGACGCCACCAAGACCGACCCCACCCCCGTCCCCCTGCCGCTCGAGCCGACCAAGCGCGACCTCGTGAGCAGCGAGACCGAGCGGCGCATCCTCGCCGTTGGCCCGGCCCGCTGGTGAGCCCGGGCCCGACGGTGACCGAAGGGAGCACGTGATGGCCAAGCCCCGACCGAACGGCTCCGGTAACGGGTACGACGCCGACGCCATCATGACCCTCGAGGGGCTCGAGGCGGTCCGCAAGCGCCCCGGGATGTACATCGGCGGCACCGGCAGCGACGGCCTCATGCACCTCGTGTGGGAGCTGATGGACAACAGCGTCGACGAGGCCGCCGCCGGCCATGCCAAGCGGATCCAGGTCGTCTTGCACCGCGACCGCTCGGTCGAGGTCACCGACGACGGGCGCGGCATCCCCATCGACCGCCACGCCAAGCGCAAGGTGTCGGCCCTCGAGGTGGTGTTCACCGAGTTGCACGCCGGCGGCAAGTTCGGCGGCAAGGCGTACGGCGCGTCGGGCGGGCTCCACGGCGTCGGCGCGTCGGTGGTCAACGCGCTGGCCACCAAGATGGTCGTCGAGGTCGACCGCGACGGCGCCACCTGGCGTCTCGGCTTCAAGGAGCGGGTGGCGGGCCAGTTCTCCGGCTCGACCTTCACCCGGGGACACGACCTCGAGCGGGTCAAGCGCATCTCCAAGACCAAGACCGGCACCCGGCAGCGCTTCTGGCCGGACTGGGAGATGTTCGACCCCGAGGCCGCCATCGACTTCGACCGCATCTGCGAGCGGGCCACCCGGTCGTGCTTCCTCGTGCCCGGCCTGCGCATCACCGTCACCGACAAGCGCAGCGGCAGCACCAACCCGCCCTTCGAGTTCGTGTCGCGGGGCGGGCTCGCCGACTTCGTCGAGTCGCTGTCCATCGGCGAGCCGGTCACCAAGGTCATCACCGTCAACGGCATCGACAGCTTCGAGGAGAAGGTGTCGCAGGGCAAGAAGATGGCGACCGTTCGCCGGGAGTGCGTGGTCGACATCGCGTTGCGCTGGGTGAAGGGGTACGACTCCACGGTCGTGTCGTTCGTGAACACGATCCCCACGCCCGAGGGCGGCACCCACCTCGTGGGCTTCGAGCGGGCCCTCACCCGCGCCGTGAACGACACGCTGCTGGCCAAGACCCGCAAGCTGGCCAAGCTGGCCAAGTCCGGGAAGGACCGCGCCACCCGCGACGACGCCCAGGAGGGACTGGTGGCGGTCATCAAGGTCACCGTCCCCGAGCCGCAGTTCCGGGGCCAGACCAAACAAGAGCTCGGCACGCCGGCGGTGCAGAGCATCGTCTACGAGATCGCCAAGGCTGGTCTGGTCGACTGGTTCAACAAAGACGGCCCCAAGAGCCACGTCAACGCCCTGCGGGACAAGCTGGCGACCGCGATCATCAACCGGGTCGCGTCGAAGCAGGTGCTCGAGACCAAGCGCAAGGCGGCCAGCCTCGGCTCCACCGGCATGCCCGACAAGCTGGCCGACTGCCGCAACCACGGCGCCGGCACCGAGCTGCTGATCGTCGAGGGCGACTCGGCGGCCGGCCCGGCCAAGGCCGGCCGCAACGCCGAGAACATGGCCATCCTGCCCCTGCGGGGCAAGGTGGTGAACGCCGGCAAGGCCAGCACCAAGCAGGTGATCGACAACGCCGAGGCCCAGGCCCTGTTCACCGCCATCGGGGCCGGGTCGGGACGCGACTTCGACATCGACGCGGTTCGCTACGGCCGCGTCATCATCCTGTGCGACGCCGACGTCGACGGCAGCCACATCCGCTGCTTGCTGCTCACGCTCTTCTACCACTTCATGCGGCCGCTGCTCGACGAGGGGCGGGTGTACGCCGCCCAGCCACCGCTGTACTCGGCCCGCCATCGCGGTGAGACCCACTACGCCTACACCGACGACGAGCGCGACCGGTTGGTGGCCGAGCACAAGGTGCCGCGCGAGAAGTTCGTGCGCTTCAAGGGTCTCGGTGAGATGGACGTCGACGAGCTCACCGAGACCACCCTCGACCCCGCCACCCGGGTGCTGCGTCGCATGACCCTCGACGACGCCAAGCGGGCCGCCACCATGTTCGAGGTGCTGATGGGCTCCGACGTGGGCCGCCGCCGCGACTTCCTGCTGAAGAACAGCAGCCTGGTCGACCCCGACAGCCTCGACGTGTGACCGCCACCCGCCCTCGATTCCTGAGGGCTGAGGGCCCGCCCAGCGCGCCCTCAGCAGTCACAGATCCAGGGAGGGGCTGGGGGGTGTCACACGGGTGTAGTAGAACTACACGTATGGGATTCACGCCGGCCGTCGTCGTCGAGGCGCCCAACCTGCCCGGCATCGACGTCGAGTCACGGCCCCGGCACCTCTCCCCGTCGAGCGCCAGCCTCTACCGGCAGTGCCCCCGCAAGTGGAAGCACCGCTACATCGACGGGCTGGCCGATCCGCCCGGCCCCGCCGCGCTGGCCGGCACCTTCGCCCACCGGGTGCTCGAGCTGCTGTTGCTCGAGCCCGAGCCCGACCGCACCATCGCCCGGGCCAAGCAGCTCGCCCGCCACGTCTGGCCCGAGACCGAGAACGATCCCGACTTCGTGGCCCTCGCGCTCGACGACGACGGGGCACGCCACTTCCGGTGGCGGGGATGGCAGGCGATCGAGGGGCTCTGGACCCTCGAGGACCCGTGCACGGTTCGGGTCGAGGCCACCGAGCAGGACGTGCGGGTCGATGTCGACGGGGTGCCGTTCCGCGGCGTCATCGACCGGGTCGACGCCACCGACGCCGGCGCCGTCGTTTCCGACTACAAGTCCGGCCGGGCTCCCAGCGAGCGGTTCCGCGACGAGCGCATCACCCAGGTGCTCCTGTATGCGGCCGCCCTCGCCGAGCTCACCGGCAAGCGGCCGGTTCGGGCCCGACTCCTGTACCTCGGGCAGAAGATCGTCGACGTCGAGGTCGACGATCACAACCTCGGACCGGCCGTGGCCGAGCTCCAGGACACCTGGACCGCCCTCCTGGCCGACTGCGACCGCGGCACGTTCGACGCCCGCCCCGGGCCGCTGTGCGGCTGGTGCCCCTTCGTCGGGTTCTGCCCCGAGGGCAAGGCCGAGGTGAGGACTCGCCAGGACGAGGGCCGCATCCGGGCCGATGCCCCGGCGCTGGTGGTGCTGGCCGACGCCAGCTAGCCCGGTCGGTCAGCCGCCCGGCAGGTCGGCCCGGCGTCAGGCGCCGGGCATTCCGATCTGCCGCCCGAGGGCACCGGTGTCGGTGACCCCCCAGTGCTCGACGATCTGGCCGTCGACCAGCCGGAGGTAGTCGCCGAAGGGCACCGCGACCTCGTTGCCGGTCGCCGCCACGCCCATCAGCTCGCCCTGGTGGGTGCCGCGCATCGTCGCCCGCGTGAAGACCTTGTCGCCCTCGGCGATCAGGTCCTCGAGGTCCATCGTCATGTCGGGAAAGGCGGAGCGGAACATCGCGAAGACCATCCGCGCCCGCTCACGCCCTTGGGGCGGGCCTTCAAACCCCTCCATCTCCTCGTGGTCGTGGGCGTCCTCGGCGACCAGCTCGTCGATGATGTCGAGCCGACCGGCCGACAGCTCCTCGTAGAAGCGCCGCACGATGGCCTTGTTCTCCTCCGACATCGCAGCCCCCTTCTGCCGGATCAACGGGCGCCGCGAGCCTAACCCCTGCCTGCGTGCCGAAGCGGCGGGACCGGTGGGCTCTCGCCTCGCTGCAGACGGCCCGTCAGGCCGAGCGGCGACGACGCCGTAGCCGGCGCCACAGGTACACGGCGCCGACGATGCTCGCGAAGCCCCCGGCCATGCCCAGCCTGACCAGCACCTCGTCCGACGGCGCCGGGTCGGGGGTGACCGCCGGCGAGCTGAGCCCGGTGTGGGCCGGCTCCGACAGGTCGATGACCGGCTCGCTGATCGACGAAGCCGGCTCGTCCGGACCCGCGCCCGAGCCGGCGCCGGCGCCGTCGGGCGGCTCGGCACCCATCACCGCGTCGATGGCGGCCTCGGTCGGTCGACGGCGGTCTCGTTGCGGGTCATAGTCCGACATCGGCGGTCTCCAGCAACTCGTCGAGCAGCGCGTCGAACTGCTCGGTGGCCTCGGGCGCACCGAGCCGTCGGTCGAGGGCATGGATCGGCACCGAGCGGGCGGCCGCCTCCGCCACTGCGGCCCGCAGCTGGATGGGCGAGCGGACCAGGTGCGGGTAGGCATCGGTGAGCTGGCCGTACCAGTACTTGTTGTCGCGGGTGCGCCCGAGCCGGTTGACCACGATCCCGGCCACCGGGAGCGGTCGGGCCCGGCGCTGACCGACCCGGCCCAGGGTCGTCAGCATCTGCTCGACGCCGTCGACCGCCCACGCTCCGGGTTCGGTGACGACCACGGCCCGGTCGGCGGCGAACAGGCCGTTGATGGTCAACAGCCCGAGCGACGGCGGGCAGTCGATCAGCACCAGGTCCCAGTCGACACCGTCGAGGGCGGTGGCCAGCCGGTCCTGGGCCCCGACCGGGTCGTTGGCCAGCTGCGGTTCGCGGCCCGCCAGGCTGGGGCTGGCCGCCGCCACGTCGGGCACGACACCGTCGCCGGGTGGCCAGCCGGCGGGTCCGACGACCGAAGCGATGGCCCCGGCCCGCTCGGCGGCGAGGGCGTGGTCGACGGTGAGGAACGGGTCCCACACCGCGAGCCCGGAGGTGGCGTTGGCCTGGGGGTCGAGGTCGACGACCAGCACGCGGTCACCTCGAGCCGAGGCCCTGGCCGCCAAGCCGAGCACCACCGTGGTCTTGCCGACCCCGCCCTTCTGGTTGGCGACGGCGAGAACCTCCACGGTACGAAGTTACCAACCCCCTGGCCGGGCGGTCGGCGATACCCCCCGCTCAGGCGGTCGGCGAGACCGTGGCCGGATCGGTGTTGGCGCCGCAGATCACGACCGCGAACCGCTCGTCGGGCTCCGGACGGTAGGACCCGGACGCCAGCGCGGCGACCGTCGTTGCCGCCGACGGCTCGGCGACGATGCGCAGCTCGCGCCACAGGGTGGCCCGGGCCGCCATCACCTCCTCGTCAGAGACGAGCACGCTGACAGGATCGAGCGGGGCCAGGACCGAGAACGGCAGGTCGCCGACCCGGGTCGCACCCAGCGCGTCGGCCGTGACCCCCGAGACCTCGACGTCAACCGGGTGACCGGCCTGCAGCGCCGCGTGCAGCGTCGGTGTTTGCTCGCCCTCGACCACCACGATCCGCACCCGGTCGCCGAACCACGCTCCGACGCCGGCGGCCAGGCCGCCGCCCCCGCATGCCACGAGCACGGTGTCGATCCCGGGGCACTGCTCGTCGAGCTCGGCTGCCATGGTGCCGGCGCCCGAGAGCGTGACCGGGCTGTCGTAGGGGTGGATCTTCATGGCGCCGGTCTCGTGCTGGTGGTGGTCGGCGGCCACCTGCGCATCCCGGTACACCTCCCCTTCGACGTGGACGACGGCCCCGAAGGCGCGCAGGCGCTCGACCTTGGCGGCGGCTGCGATCCCGGGGACGAAGATGTGGGCCGGGTGCCCGAAGCGCTGGGCCGCCCATGCGACGGCCACCCCGTGATTGCCTCCCGACGCCGCAACCACCCCGACCTCCGGGACCGGACGGGCCAACAGGTTGTTGGCTGCGCCCCGAGCCTTGAACGAGCCGGGCGGCTGGAGGTACTCCAGCTTCAACGGGACCGATGTCCCGCTCCCGAACCGCTCGCCGTCGACCTCGAGCACCGGGGTCCGGTGGACATGACCGGCGACGCGCGAGCGCGCCGCCGAGATGCTCTCCGGGGAGAGCTCGTGGCTCACCTCGGAGGCCGGGGCTACCACGAACCGCCGCCACCGCCGCCGCCGCCTCCACCGACGCTGCCACCGCCACCGCCGCCGCCATTGCTCGACGGCGCGGTGCTGGCCGATCGGGTGGCCGAGGCGATCGCCGGGGCGGCGCTCACGAACGCCAGGTCACGGGCGTACAGGCTGTCGGCTGCGCCCGGCGCCTCGGCCGCAGCCTCGACGGCCCGGCTCCAGTGCGAGACCTCGCCCAGCGCCACCGCCCACGCGGTGTAGTGCCGGAGGAGCCCCATCTCGGCGGCGGCCTGCACGTGATGGGCCTCGGACGCGGCGAGGAATCGGCGGAACGACTCGATCTGGAGCCACCGGGCCGAGCCCGCCGGCGAGCGGATGAGCAGCTCCCAGCTGCGGATCACGATCGCCAGCGACGCTCCGGCGACGACGGCCGCGGCGATCACCGAGATGATCCACCCCCCACCCCACCGGTTGGCCGCGACGCCGGCGAAGCCGGCGGCGACGAAACCCAGGACGATCCCGAAGAAACCGAGCACCCGGGCGCGGGCCCGCCGGCGGCGGCCCCTCGGGTCCCAGAGCCCGCTGCTCTTGCGCCAGTCCTCGAGGTCGGTGCCGAGGTTGGCCCATGCCCCGCCGAAGGTCGGGTCGTAGGACCCGAGCGGGACGGCCTGACGCCCGCCGAACATGCTCGCCAGCGAGCCGGCGACCGCCGGGTGCGGCTCGGCCGGCCCGCGACGGAGGACGAGGTCGCCGTCCTCCTCGACCAGCTCGACCTCGTCGCGGATGGCGGCTTCGATGAGCCAGGCCACCTTGTGCTGCGACTCCACGCCCTCGGCATGGATGATGCCGCCGGCCGCGGCACTGAGACCTCGGGGCGACTGGAACTCGACGGTCGCCAGGTCGGCCAGGTCGGAGTCGTCGATCAGCTCGGCGCCGACCACGGCGTCGGGGTCGCCGAACGCGGCCTCGGCGGCGCCGCCCGCGTACACCCACTCCCGACCGAGGCGTCGCACGAGCGCCGACGCGTAGGCGCCCGCGGCGATGGCGCTGCCGACGGCGACGAGTACCGGGAGGAACCAGCCGAGGCCCGGGTCGTCGGCCGGCCCCTGCGGAGGGGCGAGCGTCGGGCGGGTCGGCAGCGGCGAGCCGATGACACCCGAGATCGTGACGCCCTCCCCCGAGGGCAGCCGGCCGACCTCGGTCACCCAGTGGCCCGGGGTCGCCTCGACTGCGTCGCAGCCGCCGCGCGCACCGAAGCGTCCCTTGCTGCAGGTGACATCGGACAGCTCGGCGTCGATGACCAGGTGGATCTCGGCCCCGTTGATGGTCACCGGCCAGTCGGTGCCGACGGCGTTCCAGCTCAGCTGGTCACCTTGCACCAGCGTGTCGAGGGGGTACTCGATGGTGTAGCGGTGCCGGTTGCGGATCGTCCGGAGCGGGTCGCCGATCCTGAGGCGGGTCTCGGACCCGAGCGGCACGACCTCGAACTGGTCCGGCGCCGAGGGCGAGCTGACCGAGATCGGGGCGGTCGGGTCGAGGTCGGGCACGTCGCGGAAGATGCCGTGCCGAGACAGCCCGATGCCGAAGTCGTAGTCGATCACCTCGATGATCCGAGCTTGGCCCGTCGCGTCGACCTCGGCCCCCGCCCAGATGCGCGGGATGCGTTCGGTGTCGCCGGCGAACACGCCAATGGTCACGGCCGCCCCGACGCCGAGCGCTCCGAGCACCACCCAGAATCTGTCCAGACGCCGACGACCCGCTCGCTGCATGGCGTCACCGTAGGGGACGCCGTGCCGTCGGCGGGGACGGGGCGGCATCTCGGGCGCGCTCCAGCACACCGGGCATGCGTGGCGCACGGACGTGGTCGCGGATCCCGACGCCCTCGTCTTCGGCTCGGCCCCATTCGGTATCGTCGACGACGTTGCCGCCGCCCTCCCCGAGCTCACCGAGGCGATCCGCCTCGCCGCCACCGCAGACCGCACCTGATCCGAGCCTCCGGAAGCGTCCGAGCCACGACCGACGGACCACGGCCGCGGCGGGTCTGCTGGTCGCAGCGGTCGCGGTCATCGCGTTCGACCTCCTGGGTACGAGCACCGAGCCGAGCCCGATTCCACCGCCCGAGCCCGGGCCCTGTCTGGTCGACGCCGACGGGTCGTCCGGATCCTCCAGTGGCCCAGGTCTCGACGGCGAGCTGGTCGTCGGCTTCGACGAGACCGAGGAGATCGTCACCGTCGACCTGCGAACCTGCGAGGTCACGGTCGTCGCGCTCGACCCGTGGCCGCAGCGCCGCTTCGAAGCGGCGTCGATGCTGCTGGCCGGCGACGAGTGGGTGTACGTCGCCGGCGACGGCGTGTTCGCGGTCGACCGGGCCCTCGACGACCCGCGACGGATCGCGACTGCCGAGATCTTCTCCGCTCACGATCGGCAGCAGGTCTGGCTCGCAAACGGGACGGACCTGCGCACCTATCCGATCGCCACGGCGCTGCCGGACCAGCCGCACGACGCCGTCGCCTTCGGCTCCCGAGTGGCTTGGGCCGACGCCGACGACGTGGTGCGGCTGGTCGACGGGGCGACGGCCGAGACCTGGGAGCTCGGCGTCGGGCGACCAGTCGGCGTCACCGCCCACGAGGTGGTGGTCCGGCGGGCCGGGCCGGGACGCTTCGAGACGGTGGGCATCGACGACTCCGGAGCCAGCGCCGTCCTGGCGGCGCTGGACCTGCAGCTCGGCGCGTTCCTTCCGTCGCCGGGCGGGGCGGCGCTGGCCGCGACCACGAGCACCGCCGGCGTCCCGGCCAGGCAGCGCACCGTCCTGGTCGAGCCGCGGTCGCTGGCTGTCGATCAGCTCGAAGCGGTGCCGCACTCGGCTCGACCGCTCGTGTGGCGGGCCGCCTGGATCGACGACACGCGGCTGGCGCTGCTCGTCGAGGACGGCAACGGCGACCAGTCGGTGTCGGTCCACGATCGCTCGACCCGCACGACCCGCACGGTCCTCGTCGTCGAGCGCGACACCCTCGCATCGTGGCTCGCGGCCGCGCCCCGGTAGCGCAGCCGTCTCCCACCGTGCGCCGAACCCGGTCGGGCCTCCTCGACTCTGCCGTGCCGGGCCACACTGGGCCGGTGGACCGAGCGTCGCCGTTTCCCGAAGGGTTCTTCGCCCGCACCGACGAGGTGCTCGACGACGTCTTCTACCGACCGCCACGGCTGGTCACCCACATCGACGACGGCGCCATCGCCGCGGTCGGGGCGCTCTACGCCGAGCTGGGCGTCACCGGCCGGGTGCTCGACCTCATGTCGTCGTGGGTGTCGCACTTCGAGCAGCCGCCCGAACACCTCACGGTGCTCGGGATGAACCAGGCCGAGCTCGACGCGAATCCGGTGGCCGACGAGCACACAGTCCACGACTTGAACGCCGACCCGACGCTCCCCTACGACGACGACTGCTTCGACGACGTCGTGTGCTGCGCGTCGGTCGACTACCTCACCCGTCCGGTCGAGATCTTCACCGACGTCGCCCGAGTGCTCCGTCCCGGCGGCACGTTCATCGTCACGTTCTCGAACCGCTGCTTCCCCACCAAGGCCATCCGGGGTTGGCTGGCGAGCGACGACGCCACCCACCTCCAGATCGTCGGCACCTACTTCCAGCTGGCCCAGGGGTTCGGCGAGCCGAGCTACGACGTCCGCGTCCCACCGAACCAGGGCTGCGACCCGCTGTACGCGGTGTGGGCGACGACGGCGTCGGGCGGGGGGTAGCTTTCTCGCGAGGGCGAACCGGGAGGAGTTGGCGTGCGGCTCACACGGCTTGCGAGATGGTGCTATCGGCGGAGGCGGGTCACCCTGGCCGCCTGGCTGATCGGCCTGGTCGTGATCGGCGCGGTCGGCTTCTCGCTGGCCGCCGACACCGTCGACAACTTCGACCTGCCCGGCACCGACTCCCAGCAGGCCTACGACACGCTGGCCGAACGGTTCCCGCAGGAGTC
>JBFJYB010000029.1:0-12393 GCA_041622835.1 Acidimicrobiales bacterium
CGACCTGTTGGTCCGCTACCGCACCATGAACGGCGATGGCGTGCTGTCCCCGATCGGGTTCGACAGCTTCGGCCTCCCGGCCGAGAACGCGGCCATCGCGGCGGGGACCCACCCGCGCGAGAGCACCGATGCCAACATCGAGCGGCTCGCCACGTCGCTGAAGCGCATCGGCGCGGTGTACGACTGGCGGCGGGTGCTCAGCAGCCACGATCCCGAGTACATCCGCTGGACCCAGTGGATCTTCCTGAAGTTCTACGAGAACGGTCTGGTCTACCGCGACGAGGCTCCCGTCAACTGGTGCCCGGGCTGCAAGACGGTGCTGGCCAACGAGCAGGTCCTGGCCGACGGGACGTGTGAGCGCTCCGGTGACCTGGTCGAGCGGATGCACATGGAGCAGTGGTTCTACCGCATCACCGAGTACGCCCAGGAGCTGCTCGACGACCTCGACGACCTCGACTGGCCAGAGCGGGTCAAGCTCATGCAGCGCAACTGGATCGGCCGATCGGAGGGGGCCGAGTTCTCCCTGCCCATCGCCGCGGCCGACGGCTCGGCGCGCACCGACGTCGAGGGCCTGCGCGTGTACACCACCCGGCCCGACACCAGCTTCGGGATGACCTTCGCCGTGATGTCGCCCGAGCATCCGCGGGTCGAGGAGCTGGTCAGCGCCGAGCAGCAGGACGAGGTCCGGGAGTTCATCGCCACCGTCAGCGCCAAGTCCGAGATCGACCGCCTCTCGACCGAGGGCCCGATCGAGGCGCGCGGCGTCTTCACCGGCAGCCACGTGGTGAACCCCTTCACCGACGCCGCCATCCCGCTGTATCTCGCCGACTACGTCCTCACGACCTACGGCACCGGCGCCATCATGGCCGTGCCGGGCCAGGACCAGCGCGACTGGGACTTCGCCGAGGCCTTCGGGCTCGAGATCATCCGCACGGTCCAGCCACCCGAAGACTTCGACGGCGAGGCCTACACCGGTGAGGGTCCCGCCATCAACAGCGAGTGGCTCGACGGCCTCGGGGTCGCCGATGCCATTGCCGAGGCGAACCGGTGGCTGGTCGAGCAGGGGATCGGCGAGCCCAAGGTCAACTACCGGCTCCGCGACTGGCTGCTCTCGCGCCAGCGGTTCTGGGGTTGCCCGATCCCGATCGTGTACTGCGACCGCTGCGGCGCCCAGCCGGTGCCGGTCGACGAGCTGCCGGTAGTGGCCCCCGACGACGTCGAGCTCACGCCGACGGGCCAGTCGCCGCTCGTCAGCCACGAGGGCTTCCTCAACACGACGTGTCCGAACTGCGGCGGGCGCGCCCGGCGCGAGACCGACACCATGGACACCTTCGTCGACTCGTCCTGGTACTTCCTGCGCTTCGCCGACCCCGACAACACCGAGGCCCCCTTCGCCAAGGAGGCGGTCGAGCGTTGGCTACCGGTGGACCAGTACATCGGCGGGGTCGAGCACGCCATCCTCCATCTGATGTACGCCCGGTTCTTCACCAAGGCGTTGGCCGATCTCGGGGTGGCGCCGGCCGATCTCCGTGAGCCCTTCGCGCGGCTGTTCACCCAGGGCATGGTCCGATTCGGTGGCGGCAAGATGTCGAAGTCGCGGGGGAATCTGGTCGAGCCGGATGCGATCATCGACTCGTTCGGAGCCGACTCGCTGCGGCTGGCGATCCTGCAGGTCAAACCGCCGGCCGAGGACGTCGACTGGGAGGACTTCGGCATCGAAGGCTGCTCGAGGTTCCTCGGTCGCCTGTGGCGCCTGGCCCACCCCGACGGGGTGATGACGGCCACGCGCGACGGCGAGCGCGCTTCGGTCGACGACGAGGTCGACAAGGCCGCGCATCGCCTGATCGACCGCGTGACCTTCGATTACGAGCGCTGGTCGTACAACACCGCGGTCGCGGCGTGCATGGAGTACACCAACCGGCTCTACAAGTACGTCCAGGACGACGACGGCGCGCACGGGCCGACCCTCGACTTCGCCGTCGACACCCTCCTCGAGGTCGTGGCGCCGATGGTTCCGCACGTCACCGCCGAGCTGTGGGAGCGCCGCCACGGCGAGCACGTCCACGAGCGGCGCTGGCCCGTGGCCGACCCGGCCAAGCTGGTCGTCGAGACGGTCACGCTCGTCGTGCAGGTCAACGGCAAGGTCCGAGACCGGCTCGAGGTGGCGGCCGACATCGACGCCTCGGCCGCCGAGGACGCCGCCCTCGCCAGCAGCAAGGTCCGGGCGTTGCTCGACGGCGCCGAACCGTCGAAGGTCATCTCCCGGCCCCCGACGCTGGTGAACCTGGTCGTCTAGCGGAGGCTTCGGCTAGGCCGCAAGGATGCTCTCGATGACCGGAGCCCACGCCTCGGGATCCGACTGGAACGGCGCGTAGAACGAGACCCGGTCGACGACCCCACCGAACCGGGACGTGAGCTCGGCGGCGACCCGATCCGGCTCGGCGACGATGGCGAACTCGTTGAGCATCGTCTCGTCGATCACCTCGCCCATCTCGACCCACTTGCCCTCCTTGGACAGTCGGTTCAGCTCGGGTTGGGCGTCCTCCCAGCCGTGGTGGGCGAGCACCTTCTTGTAGGCAGGAGTGGAGCCGTAGAAGGCGATCTGCTGACGGGTGCCGGCAGCGGCCTTGGCCATCTCGTCCTCGTCGGTGCCGGTCACGATGAAGGCGGGGATCGAGACCTCGATGTCGTCGACGTTGCGTCCGGCCTTGGCGGCGCCTCGCGCCATGGCGGGGATCGCCACGTCATGCATGTAGGCGGGCGTCGTGAAGGCGTGGCTGATCCACCCGTCGGCGACCTCGCCGGTGACCTCCATCATCAGCTCGCCGACGGCGGCGAGGAAGACGCGAGGCTTGCCGTGGGGGTTGGGCCCGGGGTTGAAGAACGGCGTCATGAGGGTGTGGCTGTAGAAGTCGCCGCGGAAGTCGAGCTTGCCCTCTCCCTGCCAGCAATCCCAGATGGCGTGGATCGCCAGCACCATCTCCCGCATGCGAGCGGCAGGATGCGACCACGGCATCGAGAAGCGCTTGGTGATGTGGGGTTTGATCTGGCTGCCCAGCCCGAGGAAGAAACGTCCTCCCGAGAACTTCTGGAGGTCGTAGCCGATGTTGGCCAGGGTCATCGGGTTGCGGGCGAAGGCCACTGCGATGCTCGTGCCGAGCTCGATACGGTCGGTGTGCTCGGCGGCCAGCGCCAGCGGAAGGAACGGGTCGTTGGTCGTCTCGGCGCCCCATGCGCCGGTGTAGCCGGCCGCCTCGAGTCGCTGTGCCGCCTCCGCGGCCTGGGCCATGTCGAAAGGAATGCCACCGTCGAGTTTCATGGCGGCGACTGTACCGCCGCCCGCAGGGACGAGCCCGCGCTAGACCGTCGGCTCGGCGCCGGTCCCGGGTCGATCGTCGTCGGACAGCGCGAAGTCGACGAGCTGGGCCGGCTCGAGTCGGCCCCCGACCTCGATCGCCTCCTCGGCGGCCTCGCGGCCGAGTGCGTCGCTGACGGCCTCGGCGATCTCCGCCTTCATCTGTCCGAGAAGTATGCGCAGGAACAGCACCCCGTGGGCGGAATCGGGGGCGCCCGAGAGCACCGCGGCCCGAACGGGACGGCCTTCGGCGAGGGCGCAGGCGGCGAGCACGTCCTTGGCGCCGGCGGGCACATGGTGATCGGGCGCGTCGAGCCAAGAACGGAGTCCGCGGCGGACCCGCCTCCGAGCGGACTCGAAGTCCTGGTCGCGCACGTCGGCGACCGCGAGGGCCAGTCGTACGGTCTCACCGAGCGAGGCCTCGCCCCGCTTGGCGAGCTTGGCCGCTTCCTGGTACATGGCGCGGGCGGTGGCGTGATCACCGCGCTGGCTGTGCCACTCTCCCAGGCACAGCCGCACCGCGACCATGGCTTCGTCGGTGCCGATGGCGCGGGCGGTCGCGAGCGCGTCGGCGAAGTAGGTGGCCGCCTCGTCGAAGAGCCCGCCGTTCATCTTCAGCAGCCCGAGCCAGCACGGGATGAGGACGCGGGCGGGGTGGATGTGGGGTCGGCAGGCCAGCGCTTCGATCCAGTGAGCCTCGGCCTCCTCGAGCCGGCCCCGGATGAGGGCGGCCCGAGCCAGGGTGTCGTGGTTCCACGCAGCCATGAACCCGTCGCCGCAGTCGACGAAGGTCGTGAGAGAGAGCTTGGCCAGACCGACGGCGGCGTCGACCTCGCCCCGACCGAGTGCGACGTTGGCGGCCACCAGCCGGCTCCCTGCGACGTCCCATGCACCGCTGCCGGCCGCGGCATGGCGGTCGATTGCCTCGCTGGCGAGCACCGCAGCCTCGTCGAAGCGACCGTCGGTCGCGACCGCGAGGGCGAGGCCGCTCGTGGCGGTGGCGATACCGCGCTCGTCGGCAGCCTCGGTGAACAGCTCGAGGGCCTGCTCGGCCCGAACGATGGCGGAGACGCGAACTTCGCCGTGCTCCACCTCGCGGCCCAGCGTGGCGCGGCTGTCGACCAGCGGGAGCACGAACTGCCGCGAGCCCGGGGTGACCGGCTGACTGAGCAGGTCCGTCCAGCATGCGAGCAGGGACACAAGTGCGGCCTGCTGCGGGGGTGCGGCGTCGAGCCGGAGCCTCGGGTTGTGCGCGGCGCGGGCCGCGTTCGGGTAGCCGAGCCGGATCCAGAACCAGCCGGCCCAGGCGGCGACCTGCACCGCCCCCGCCGGGTCGTGATCGAGCAGCCAGTCGAAACCGGCGACCAGGTCCTCGATCGAGCTCCGGAACCATGCGAGCATCTGACCCTCCTCCGGGCTCGCGAGCCGCTGTCTTCGCGCGCGGAGCTCACGTCGGAGGTAGTGGGCAGCCCGACCCGCCGTCTCGTCGGTGAGCCCGGCCCGATCGAGGTTGCCCGACCCGAACGTGCGGACGACGCCGAGCATGGCGTATCGGACGCAGTCGGTCGGGTCGGCGACGCGGTGCACGAGGGACAGGTCGAGCAGCCGGGCAACGGCTGCCTCGATGATCGAGGGCTCCTCGCGGCACACGGCCGCCGCGGCCTCGACGTCCCACGATCCGATGAACGTCGAGAGACAGTCGAAGATGGCGCGATCGCGAAGCGACAGCTGCTCGTAGCTCCAGCGGAGGGTCGCCTCGATCGTCCGCCCGCCGCGCCCGGCCGACGACTCCGACCGCAGGAGCGAGTCCAGCCGCTCGGCGATGCTGGTCAGCGGAATCGACCCGGACCGAGCCGCGGCCAACTCGATCGCCAGCGGCAGCCCGTCCAGCTTCGTCACGATGTCGGCCACGACGTCCCGGTTGGCATCGTTGATCTCGAACTCCTTCACGACCAGCCGAGCCCGTTCCGCGAACAGCCTCATGGCCCCGTCGAGCTCAGAGGCGCCCGGCTCGAGCCGGGCGACCGGCAGGGGCGCGATGTGGTACACGACCTCGTCGTCGCGTGCGAGGGGCGTCGTGCTGGTGGCCAGCACGTGCAGCTGCGGACACTCCCTGAGCAGTTCGTCGGCCAGCTCGGCCGTCTCGCTGGCGACCTGCTCGCAGCCGTCGAGGATGAGCAGGTGGTCCTTGGTCCGCAGGGTCTCGACCAGCTGAGACACGGAGGTTGCCGGCGAGTCGACTTCGGCTCGCAGCATCCCCCACAGGCCGAGCCCCGACTGCACCGCAGCGGGGAGATCGAAGGGACGTTCGTGGGCGTGGAGGTCGACGTGGCAGACGCCGTCGCGGAAGACCGGTGAGACGGTTCTGCCCACCTCGATCGCGAGCCGGCTCTTGCCGACCCCGGCGGGGCCGGTGACGGTGACCCAGCGCAAGCGCCGGACGATGTCGGCGATCATGTTCATGTCGGACCCCCGGCCGACGAACGAGGTCTCGATGGCCGGCAGCTGGGTCGCCAGGGGCTCGTCGACGACCGTCGCCCCGGTCCGAGCAGCGCGATCGGTCAGCGCCGGATCCTGGCGCAGGATGGCCTCCTCCATCTGCCTGAGGCCGCGGCCCGGATCCAGGCCGATGGCCGAGAGAGCGTGCCGGGCGCGCTGAAACCCTCGCAGTGCCTCGCCCTGTCGGCCGGCGCGGTACAGGGCGAGCATGAGCGCCCGCCACAGCTCCTCGCGCAGCGGATGGTCGGCCAGCGCCTGCTCGAGCTCGGGGATCAGGGTGGCGTCGTCTCCGAGGTCGAGTCGGGCCAGCATCAGGGCCTCGACCGCATTCAGCCGCTGCTCCTCGAGCCGGATGGATGCCGCCACGGCGAAGTGGGCGGCGCTGAACTCCACCAGGGCCGGGCCGCGCCAGAGGCTCAGGGCGTCTTCGAGCAGCTCGACGCGAACTTGCAGATCGGGCTCGTCCTCGGCGCGCCGCACCAGCTGTCCGAACTGGTCGGAGTCGAGGGTGGCCGTGGTCATGTCGAGCTGGTAGCCCTGCGGCGTCCGCCTGATGAGCTCGGTGCCGATCGGCCTGAATGCCCTGCGCAGTCGGGACACCGTCGTGCGCAGCGCGTGGATCGGATCTCTGAGCTCGTCGCTCTCCCACACCGACTCGAGCAGCTCGGCGTCGGAGACGGCGTTCCCGCCGCCGACGAGGAGGCGAGCGAGCAGCGCGGCCTCCCGTCGACGTCCGATCGCGACCGGTATGCCGTCGACGGTGACGGCCAGTGGTCCGAGGATCGCGAAATCGATCCGGTACCGCCCGGATGAGTGTTCGCCGCTACACATGAACCCAGCAACCAGTCTGTTCAACTCACGGTCGCCCCCCCGCCCGTCGTGCTGGCTTCGCGCCCGGCTCGGTCGTGGCGAACCAGACCATGAGTTCCACCCAGCTCTCCGGAGCTGCGGTCAGCTTACTCCCGTGACCGGGCGCGCTGTGGTACCCCCTGGCGAGTTCATGTGACGGCGACGTCGGCACCGACCGACGCCGGCGGGTTGTCGCGCCCACTCAGCGCATAGTCGATCGCCGACGCCAGCTCGATCTTCCCTCCCAGGCGTCGAGCGTCGCTCTCATCGGCCGAGCTCTTGCCGGGGCAGGGGCCGACGAGTTCGACGACGCGCGCCGAGAGGGGGGACCGCGGGAGGAAGCTCGTGGCCCGCAGGGGCTCGGCGGCCCCGGACAGGACAGCGGCGCGGCGGTGACGGCCCTCGGCCGTCGCGCACGCCGCCAACGCCTCGAACGCCCCGGCGACGGCGGGATGATCGTGGGCCGCGCCTGGTGCACGGAGGCAGACGAGGGCGTGGCGGGTCGCCGTGTCGTGGTCGCGGTCGAGGACGCCCATCGCAGCGAGGTGGGAGCTGGGACGGGCCGGGCTCACCCCGTTCCGGTCGGCACCGACCAGCGCTTCCTCGAGCAGCGATCGGGCGGTCGCGGTGTCGCCGAGGTCGGCGTACATCAGGCCCTGGGCGGCGCGGACCTGGATCGAGACGGCGCCCAATCCGACTCTCCTCGCCTCGCTCGACGCCTGGACCAGGTGGTCCGAGGCTGCGTCGTAGCCGTCCCGCGCCATCTCGGCCATGGCCAGCAGGATCATCGTCATGGCCCGACGGGGATGCTGGTGGTCGTCGAGGTCCAGCACGGCCGCCCAGCAGGCCATGGCCTCGTCGGGTTGCCCGTCGAGGAACGCGAGCCGCGCGCTCGTGTCGAGCGACCATGCGGTCAGCGAGGTGGCGTACCGCTCGTCGCGCAGGATCGCCCGAGCCCGTGCGATCAGACCGGCGGCGGCCGGTTCGTCGCCCTCACCCAACGCGAGGTTGGCCAGCGTGAGGTCGACGAGGGCGAGGGCCCAGGGGTTGTCGTCGGTGAGGAGCTGCGCTCGGGCCTCCAGCCCGTGTGCAGACGCCTCGGCATAGAGGCCGTCGCATCCCAGCGCCAGCGCCACCGCCGCCTGCGCGGACCCGATCCCCTCGGCCTGGCGTGCGTGCCGGAACCGCTCCAGCGCCTCCTCGGCCAGCTCACGGTGGCGGCCCCTCGGCGGAACCGACGCGTCCCGGGGTCCGGGCCTGTCGTCGATTGCCACGAGGGGAAGGCCGAATCGGCGGCCGAGCGTCGGTAGCCGCAAGAGCTCGGCGGTGGCCCGTACGAGGGTCACACGTGCCGTCCTGGTGCTCCGGCCTCCTGCCGGTCCGGCCGAGTCGAGCTCAGCGGACCGGACTGCGCTCGGGTAGCCGAGCTCGATCCAGAACCAACCGGCCGCAGCGAACATCAGCTCGGCCCGGTGGGGGTCGGCGCTCGACAGCCAGCGATACGCCGAGTCGAGGTCTTCGGTCGATCGCTGGAACCACTCCGTCGCCAACTTCGATCGGGGTCCCCACAAGTCATCGAGCTGGCGGCCCAGCTCCGCCGCGAAGTGGTCGGCGTGCCGCGACCGCAGCGTCTCGAGGCTCCCTGAAGCCCTGAGGTGGGCGCGGCCGAGCTCGCGCATGAGTCGGAGCATGGTGTACCGAGCGGCGGCGACATCGTGCCCGGCTTCGAGCATGAGGAGCGACTCGTCCACCAGGCGCCCGAGGCTCGACGCAACGTCTCCCGGCCCGCACACGGCCTCCGCCGTTGCGACCGACCAGGAGTTGCCCAGCACCGAGATGGCGTCGAAGACGGCGCGGTCGGCGGGGGAGAGCTCGTCGTACAACGACGAGAGCGTCGCCGCGATCTTCCGGCCACGCGCCTCCGAACCGACGCGGAGCAGAGATCCGAGCCGTCGCGACATCTCGGCCAGCGGAAGCTCCCCGGCCCACGACGCGACCACCTCGATCGCGAGCGGGAGCCCGTCGAGCCTCGACACGAGGTCGGCCACGCCGGTCACGTTGTCGGGGGTCAGCTCGAAGTCGGGCGAGACGGTGCGCGCCCGATCGACGAACAGGTCCAGTGCTTCGGCCGACCCGGAGTCGACGCCGCTCGGGATCCCCAGCGGGGCGAGACGCCGAACCACCTCGCCGGTCACTCCGAGGTGTCGACGGCTCGTTGCCAGAACCACAACCTGCGGGCAGCTGGAGACCAGCTGCTGAACGAGATCGCCCAGCGACGGGAGGCGGTCGCAGCCGTCCAGGAGCAACAGCAGCTGCTTGGACCGGAGCTCGACCGGTGGCCAGGTCGGGCTGGCGTGGCTGCCCTGGGCCGCGGACAGCTCCGAACCGAGCGTCGAGGCGATCAGGGAATGGGCGGCATCCATGTCGCCGATGTCGTGCAGGTCGACGAGGTGCACGTCGCCGTCGAAGGCCGGGAGGGCGCAACGGACCACCTCCAGCCCGAGACGGCTCTTGCCGACACCGCTCGGGCCGGTGATCGTGACGAGGCGCGCGGTCCGGAGAACCGTCGCCAGTTCCTCGCGCTCCGCCCTGCGTCCGACGAACGTCGTGTTCGGCGAGGGGAGTCCGAGGGGGTGCCGGTTGGATCCGTCTTCGGCGGGGAGGCCGGCGTGCCGGTCGGAGGCCCGGCGGATCGACAGCTCGGCCTCTCGCAGCTGGCGCCCCGGCTCGAGGCCGATCGACGACAGGGCGCGGCGCGCGCGCCGCGCCGTTCGCACCGCCTCGCCGGATCGCCCCGCCCCGTCGAGGGCGAGCATCAGGAGCCTCCACACCCCTTCCCGTAGCGGGTGCTCGGCTGCGAGCTGCTCGAGCTCGGCGACGAGCGAGCGGCTCTCGCCGGTGTCGAAGCGGGCGACGAGCAACGCCTCCATGGCGTCGAGGCGCTGTGATTCGAGCCGGCTGGCCCAGCTGCGGGCGAAGTCGAGCTCGGTGAGCTCGATGAGAGCCGGTCCGCGCCACAGCCCGAGCGCCCCCCGCAGGAGGTTGGCCCGCTCCTCGGGGTCCCCGTGCCGGGCTGCGTCCTCGACCATCGTCACGAAGCGGCTGGAATCGACGGCCTGGGGCGGGGGGTCCAGGCGGTAGCCGCCGCCGGCTCGGCTGAGCAGCTCGCTGCCCCCGCGCGGTGTCTCGAGGGCGCGTCGCAGTCGGGATGCCGCCGTGCGCAGCGAGTGCACGGCACTGGCCTGGTTCGCATCGCCCCACAAGGTCGCGACGATGGTGTCGTCGGTGAGGATCCGTCCGGCGTTCACCAGAAGCAGAGCCAACAGCTCGCGCTCTCGGCGCCTGGTGATCGGGACCAGCTCGCCGTCCACGACCACCTCGAGCGGGCCGAGCATGCGGAACTCACGGACCGGCGCGGCCGGCGCGTCAGCCCGGGTCGTGGTCTGACGCCGCCAGCCGAGTTCCAGAGCTCTTCTCCAAACCGATCGCAACCGCTTCGACGCTGCTCAAGGCGGCGCCCCACCCGCTGACCTCCTCGAACCTAGCAGGCCCGAGTGCTTCCCTCGTGACCTCGATGGCGCGATGGATCGGCAGCCGCCATGCGACCGGGAGCGGTAGCCGGGCGCGATCCCGAGCGGTCCGCGCCGCGCCGATCAGCACCGCCGCCCGCTCGCGGTCGCCGGTCTGCGACGCCACCACCGCCAGGCCTTCGAGCGATCGCGAGGTGTTCACCGCCGTCGAGTTCGGGCCGCCGATCTCCAGGCTCGAGCGGTGGTAGGCGTCGGCGGCGGTGAGGTCGCCGGCGTGTTCCTCCACCCGTCCGAGCGCCGCCAGAGCGGTGGCGCGAGCCGACGCGTCGCCGGCCTCGCCCAACACCCCGAGCGCATCCTCGCACCATCGGCGGGCTGAGGCGTACTCGCCCTGGCGTTCGGCCACCAGACCCTGTCCCAGCATGGCCGTGGCCATCCCCCGACGGTGGACCAGCCCGCGGTAGCGCTGGAGCGCCCGGTCGAACCAGAGGGTTCCGTCGCCGGAGAGGCCTCGGCGGACCTGGATGTGACCGATCTCGACGGCGTAGTGGGCTGCGGCGGTGTCGTCGCCGATCATCAGCGCCTGCTGATGGGCGGCGAGGAAGTGCTCGTAGGCGTCGTCGTTGGCGTTGCGGGCCCGCTCGACCCGGCCGAGGAGGTCGTACCATACGATGGTGCGGAGCTCCGAGATCGGAGCGTCGACCTCGTTCAGCGCGGTGCGGCCTATCTGCTCGGCGCCGTCGAGGTCACCCCGTGCGAGAAGGGTGTCGGCCAGACCCAGTCGGGCGCCATCCGCCTCGGCGAGGGGGCCGGTCTCGTCGAGCAGCTGAATGGCGCGCCGGAAGTTGTCCTGAGCCCAGTCGTAGCGCTCGAGGCGACCGAAGATCCATCCCGCTCCCGCCAACGCCGTCCCGAGCAGTTGCGGCTCGCCGTGCTCGGCGAGATAGGACACTGACTCCTCGATCTTCGGCAGGAGGTCGTCCAACCTAGCCGCGCGGCGCTCCTGCGGTCGCGACCGCTCGTCCCAGGGGAGCCCGAAGCGGACGTTCTCGCCGCCGAGCTCGCCGGTGGGAAGCTGCTGGATGGCGCGCAGCAGCTGCACCATCGCCCGGTCGACGCTGGGCCCAGGGTTGGCGGCCAGAGCGTCGACCGTCAGCTGGCCCAGCGGCCCGACGACGCCGGCCATGGCCAGGCTCCACGCCAGGGACCGCACGAGCCGCAGCGCCTCGGATGGCTCGTGCTCGAGCGCCCACGGGAGGGCCCGCTCGAGCTCCCTGGCCGTACGCTCGGCCTCGGCGACGAGCTGATCGTCGCTCGGGGTGAAGGCGTCGGGCTGGACACCGTCCACGCGCCCGGAGACGAGGCGCCAGTGCCGGGCGCGGGTGTCAGCGAGCCTCCCCGACGCCTCCAGCCGGTTCAGCGCGTGGGATCGAAGGCTCGGTAGCATCCCGAACCGGGCCTCGGGGGAATCGGCGTGCTGCAGCGAGACGAGGATCGAGCGGTCGAGCAGCCTGAGGATCGCCTCGAACGCCTCCTCCTCGCTCAGCTCGAGCGGGCAGACCGCGGCAGCGTCGGCGGCGTCGAAGGGGGTCTCGAGAACCGCCACGGACTCGGCAACCAGCCGATCGGTCTCGCTCAGCCGCTCGAAGCTCCAGTCGACGGCGGTCGATACCGCATCGGGATGCGGGCCCTGCTCGTCGGTGAGGCTCGCCCCGATCTCGTCGAGCGAGTCGTGCTCGGCGCGCGCGGCGGCCAACTCGATGGCCAGCGGCATCCCACCGAGGCGGCCGACGATCTGGGCCGCCGACGCCCGGGTGGTGGGGCCCAGGTCGAGGTCGGGGCGGGCGCGACGGGCAAGTGTCGTGAACAGCTCGACGGCGTCGCCATCGGTCTCACCCTCGTCGCAGGGGAGGGGAAGCGGGCCGATGACATGCACGGCCTCGCCGCCGAGCCCGAAACGCTGTTGGCTGGCGGTGAGCACGCTGAGGTGGGAGCAGGCCTCGATCAGGGCTCGAACCAGGTCTCCGGTCGCGGCGACGATGTGCTCGCAGCGCGAGATCACCAGCAGCGACGGGCCGGCCGACAGATGGTCGACGAGGTCCTGGTGGCTGTCACCGCCGGGCCGCGGGGTCAGCCCGAGGGAGCGCAGCACGAAGCGAC
>JBFJYB010000030.1:0-12159 GCA_041622835.1 Acidimicrobiales bacterium
GCAGGTGGCGTCTACCTCGTGGCCGGCGGTGCAGGAGGGTGGGGCGGCGCCGGCGTGGACGACCGGGCTGCCGATCATCGAGTGCTGGCTGTTCCTCGGGGAGGACCTGGCCGTCGACGACCCGGAGTTCTACGACCAGTACAGCGTCTACGACCTCCTGTCCCCCATCTCGATCCCGGTGGCGGGGAGCCGCTACTTCCGGTGGTGCAAGGTGAACGGCCTCTGGGAGCCGTCGAGCACCCTGGGCGCCAGCCCGCCGCCCGGCACGGTGTCGCGCTGGATCGTCTACACCCCGAGCGACCCGTTGGGCGGCGACCTGGTGACCGCGACCGACGCGGTCGAGGTCGTGCTCGACGCCATCGCCGGCGACCTCGTCATCGAGGAGATCGACACCAGCCCGCCCGCCACGGTCGAGGTGCCGCTGGGCGTCGACGTCTGGCTGTGGCTACCCGAATCCGAGTACGCCGAGATCGGCCCTCTCACCGCCCAGGCCGGCGCGGTCTGGGCGACCGCGTGGGCCACGCCCCGCGAGATCGAGTGGGACATGGGCGACGGGACGACGGTCGTCTGCGACGACGAGACCAACGTCGCCTACGACCTCGACCGCTCCTACGAGTCCCAGGCCGACCTCGACCACTGCGGTCACGTCTACGACGACCCGCCCGACGGCGACACCTACCCGGTGAGCGCCACCGTCACCTGGGGCATCGACATCGCCACCAACCTCAACCCGGTGCGCCGCCCGTTCATCGCCGCCACCGAGACGACCAGCCCGACCGTCGACCTCCCCGTCGTCGAGATCCAGGCCGTGATCCGCTAGGCGGTAGCTTGGGCGATGGCCTCGGCGCAGGGTTTCCGCCTCACCGCTGACTACGTCGTGCCCAGCGACGGGGCCGGCACGCTCTGGCCCGACGGCGCCGTCGACGTCGATGCCGACGGCCGCATCGCCGCCGCCGGACCCCGGTCCGAGCTCGCCGATCCCCCCGGGCCGGTCCACGCCGTCGGTGGCCTGCTGATGCCGGGCCTGGTCAATGCCCATGCCCACACGCCGATGACCCTGGTGCGCTCGGCCGGCGACGGGCTGCCGCTCCAGCGGTGGCTGACGGAAGGGGTGTGGCCCCGCGAGGGCCGCATGACCCCAGACGACGCGAGCTGGGGGATGACGCTCGGCGCCGCCGAGATGCTGCTGAGCGGGGTCACGACCACCAGCGAGCTGTACCTGTACGAAGACGAGCTGATCGACGCAACCAGAGCCAGCGGCATACGCCTCGTCATGGCGGCCGGGATCATCGCCGCCATGGCACCCGAGGGCGATGTCGCCGGTCGGATGGACGAGGTCGACGCCTGCCACGACGCGCACCACGATCCGGCGGCCGGCGTGTCGGTCGCCTACGGGCCCCACTCGGTCTACGACCTGACCCCCGAACAGGTCGCCGAGATCGGCGAACGGGCCCGAGCCCGCGACGCGCTGGTGCACATCCACCTCGAGGAGACCGAGGCCGAGCGGGACCAGGTGCTCGCCGGACACGGAAAGACCGCCACCCAGGTGCTGGCCGACGCCGGGGTCCTCGACGGGCCGGTCCTTGCCGCCCACGCGGTGTGGCTCGACGACACCGACCGACGGCTGCTCGGCGAAGCCGAGGCCGGGATCGCCCATTGCCCGGTGTCCAACCTGAAGCTCGGCAGCGGCATCGCCGACGTGCCGAGGCTGCTCGCGGCCGGCGCCGTGGTCGGCGTCGGCACCGACGGTCCGGCGTCCAACGACAACCTCAACCTCTGGGACGAGCTTCGACTCGCCCCGCTGCTGGCCCGCGGCACCACCCACGACGCCCAGGCCATGGGGGCGGTGCAGGGGCTCGACCTGGCCACCCGATCGGGAGCGCGGGCAGTCGGGCTCGCCGATGTCGGCGAGCTGCGCCCCGGCGCCCACGCCGACGTCATCCGTATCGACCTGGACCAGCCCGAGTTCACCCCCGGCCGCCCCGAGGAGCTGCTGGCTCACCTCGTCTGGGCCGGCAACCGCCACCACGTCACCGACGTGTGGGTCGGAGGTCGTCGGGTCGTCGAGGCCAGAACCTGCCTCACCGTCGACGTCCAGCGCGCCGTCGCCGAAGCCAGGGAGCGGGGCGCCCGTCTGGCCGGCTGAGCGGCGACCCCGACGACTCCGCCGGCAGCTACAGCCCCTCACCCCGGTCGAACCGGACCGTGCGGGTGTCGGTCACCAGCGCAGCGATGAGGTCGACCGGCGTCACGTCGAAGGCCGGGTTCACCGCGTCGGTGCCCTCCGGGGCGACCGGCACGTCCCGCACCGAGGCCACCTCGGCCGCGCCGCGGTCCTCGATCTCGATGTCGGAGCCGCGAGCGGTGGCCATGTCGACGGTCGACTCCGGGGCGACGACGATGAACGGCACCCCGGCGTGGGCCGCGCCCAGCGCCAGGGCGAAGCTGCCGATCTTGTTGGCCGTGTCGCCGTTGGCGGCTACCCGATCGGCGCCGACGACGACCACGTCGGCCGCCCCCTGCGCCAGCAGGAACGGCGCGGCCGAGTCGACGATGAGCCGGTGCGGTGCGCCCATCTGCGCCAGCTCCCACGTGGTGAGCCGGCCGCCCTGGAGCAACGGTCGGGTCTCGAGCGGCAGCGCCTCGGCGAGCTGTCCCCGCTCGTGCAGGGTCTGGATCACGGCCAGCGCCGTTCCCCGCTCGACGGTCGCCAGTCCCCCGGTGTTGCAGATCGTCATGGCCCGGATCGGCCGGTCGCCGGCCAGCTCGGCGACGAGGTCGGCGCCCCGCTCGCCCATGGCGATCGACGCCGCCCGCTCCTCCTCGGCGATCAGCTCGGCCTCGGCCAGCGCGGCGTCGGGGTCCCGGCGGGCGACGGCAGCCACGCGATCGGTCATGCGGGCCAGGTTCACCGCCGTGGGGCGCGCGGTCCGGATCGACTCGACCGCCGTCTCGAACCCGGCACCGTCGGTCGCAGGGTCGTGGGCGCGGGCGGCCAGCGCCACCCCATAGCCGCCGGCCACGCCGATCGCCGGTGCGCCCCGGACCGAGAGGCGCTTGATCGCCGCGACGAGGTCGTCCACCGTGTCGAGCCGGAGCCACACGACCTCCTGAGGGAGGCGGGTCTGGTCGATCAGCTCGATCGCGCCGTCGCTCCATCGCAGGGTGCGCATGGTCAGCCGGGGTCGGGGCTGCTGCCGTAGCCGTCGGGGGACGCCATCTTGGCCAGTACCTCGTCCATCTGGGCCGGGGTGAGCTCGGGCGGCTCGCCGATGGCCAGCGCGGCGATGTACTGCGTCGCCAGCACCTCGACCTCGACGGCGAGGGCCAGCGCGTCGGCCGCGGTCGGCCCGAGCGCGACCAGGCCGTGGTGCTCCATGAGCGCGGCCCGGCGATCGACGAGCGCGGCGACCACGTGGTCGGACAGCTCCTGGGTGCCGAAGGTGGCGTACGGACAGCAGCGGATGTCGTGGCCGCCGGCCACCGCCACCATGTAGTGGAACGGGCCGATGCCCCGTCCGTGCACCGCCAGGGCGGTGGCGTTGGTCGGGTGGGCATGCACGATGGCACCGGCGTCGGGGCGGGCCGCGTACACGTCGAGGTGGAAGCGCCACTCCGACGACGGCCGCACACCCTCGGGCGCCCGCCAACCGGTGTCCGAGCCCATCTCGACCACGTCGGCCTCGGTCATCGTCGCGTAGTCGATGCCTGATGGCGTGATCAGCATCCCGCCCTCGGTCCGCACCGAGACGTTCCCAGCCTTGCCGGAGTTGATGCCCCGCTCGCCCATCGCCCTCGCGGTCTCGACGACGTCGGACCGGGCGCTCATGCCGGTGGGCGCCAGTCGGCCACGGCCCGGCCGATGAGCCGGCGGAGGCGATCGGCGGACCCGGCCACGACCGCCGTCACGTCGTCGACGGTGAGCGCTTCGCCACCCAGGCCCGCCGCCGGGTTGGCGACGACACCGATCGACGCGTAGGGCATGCCGGCCTCGACCGAGAGCACGACCTCGGGGTAGCCGGTCATGCCCACCAGGTCTCCGCCCAGCCGGCCCATCATGGTGATCTCGGCCGGCGACTCGAACCGCGGGCCGTTGGTCGCGCAGTAGACGCCGCCGTCGACGACCTCGACACCCTCGGCCGCGGCCGACGCCAGCAGCAGCTTGCGCAGCCCGGGATCGTACGGGTGGGTCATGTCGGTGTGGGTCACGACCCCGTCGGCCCCGTCGAAGAAGGTGTCGGCGCGGCCCGAGGTGAAGTTCAGGAAGTCGTCGATGATCACGAGCGTGCCGGTCGTCAGCACCGGGCTGATGCCGCCGCTGACCGCCGTGGCCAACACGGCCGCCGACCCGGCCTCGCGCAGCGCCCAGATGTTGGCCCGGTAGCCGATGGCGTGGGGCGGGATCGAGTGGTCGACCCCGTGTCGGGGCAACAGCACCACCGGCGTCGACCCCCACCGACCTCGGGTGAGGGTGACCTCGCCGTAGGGAGTGGCGACGACCTCGGTGGAGCGGTCGACGACATCGGGCAGGTCGGCGAACCCGGTGCCGGTGATCAGACCGATCATGCTCCCGACTGTAGGTGCTGATGGGGGTTCAGCTTCGGCTGAACCTTTGCTATGATTCAGTCGTGACTGAACTACAGCTCTCGTCCTCGGCCGCGCCGGCCGGCACCGACGCCCTTGCCCGCATCGGCACCGCCCTGGCCGACACCACCCGCCAGTCGATCCTGCTCCGCCTGCTCGACGGGCCGGCCTACCCCGCCGACCTGGCCGACGCGCTGGGGACCACCCGGGCCAACATCTCCAACCATCTGGCCTGTCTCCGAGGGTGTGGACTGGTCGTCGCCGAGCGCGACGGCCGCCGGATCCGGTACGAGCTGGCCGACCCCGAGCTGGCCGCCGCCCTCCGTCACCTGACCCACGTCGTCCTCGCCATCGACCCCGGCCACCGACCGGTGGTGGAGCTGCGGTGAGCGTCGCCCACCGGCACGCCAGCCGTGACGGCGCCGTGCGCCGGGCCCGCCTCTACAACGCGGCCACGATCGGCTGGAACGGCGTCGAGGGCGTCATCGCCGTGGTGGCCGGGCTGGCGGCCGGATCGGCCAGCCTGGTCGGCTTCGGGCTCGACTCGGGCATCGAGGTGTCGGCCGCCCTGATCCTCACCTGGCGGCTCCGGCAGGAGGGTCGAGGCTGCACCCAGCCGAGCGACCATCTGGCGCAACGGGCCATCGCCGCCAGCTTCGGGGCGCTGGCCGGGTACGTGGCCTTCGAGTCGGTGCGCGACCTGGCCACCGGCAGCGAGCCCGACGTGTCGATCGTCGGCATCGTGCTCACCGCGCTGTCGCTGGCACTCATGCCGATCCTGGCCCGGGCCAAGGCCCGGCTCGCCCCGGCGCTCGGGTCGCGTGCCGCCGAGGCCGAAGCGGCCCAGACGAACCTCTGCGCCCAGCTGTCGGCGGTCGTGCTGGTCGGACTGCTGCTCAACGCCGTCGCCGGCTGGTGGTGGGCCGATCCCGTCGCCGGTCTCGGCATCGCCGTGCTGGCCGCGGCCATGGCCCGTCGGACCTGGAACGCCGACGCCCTCGAAGACACCTGCTGCGCCTGACACCTGCGGTTCCGAGGGGGTAACAGCACCGATGTAGGCTCGCCGGCCGTGGATGCCCGCGCCCGGCTGCTCGACATCATCACCACCAAGGGGTTGCGGCGGCTGGACGAGCCCATCGAGCTCTCGTCGGGGGAGCTGTCGTACGACTTCGTCGACGGCAAGGAAGCGCTGTCCGACTACGCCGATCTCGAGGTGGCGTGCACGGCGATCGTCGAAGCCGTCCATGGTGCCGGCATCGAGTTCGACGCCGTGGGCGGGCTGACCCTCGGCGCCGACCACCTGGCGGTCGGCATCGCCGCCGTCGCCCGCTGCCGCTGGTTCATCGTGCGCAAGGAGCCCAAGGGCCGCGGCACGGGCCGTCAGATCGAAGGAGCCCGCATCGAGGCCGGCGACCAAGTCCTGCTGGTGGACGACGCGGTCACCAGCGGCGGCTCCATCCTCCAGGCCCACGAGGTGGTGGCCGCCACCGGGGCGACCATCGTGGGGGCGTCGACCCTCATCGACCGCAGCGAGCTGGCGGGCCCCAAGTTCGAGGCGCTGGGTGTCCCCTACCTGCCGATGGCGACCTATCGGGACCTGGACATCGAGCCGGTCGGCCTGACGACCTCCTGACGACCCGAGGACGGCGACGAACGATCAGGCGAAGACCATGCGGCCGATCCACTCGGCGACCAGTGCCGGCTTGTCCTGACCCTCGATCTCGACGGTCATGGTCCGGGTGGTGTCGACGGCGTTGCCCTTCAGCTCGACGTTCGAGACCGTGGCGTGGGCCCGCACCCGGGAGCCGGCCGGCACCGGGTTGATGAACCGCACCTTGTTCATGCCGTAGTTGATCCCCATCAGCACGCCATCGAGCGGCGGGACGTCGGCCTTGATGGTCGTGCTGAGGTGCACCAGCAGCGACAGGGTGAGGAAACCGTGGGCGATCGTGCCGCCGAACGGGGTCTCGGCCTTGGCCCGTTCGACGTCGACGTGGATGAACTGGTGGTCGAGGGTGGCGTCGGCGAAGGCGTCGATGGTCTCCTGGGTCACCTCGAACCAGTCGCCGTGGCCCTGGTCCTGGCCCTCGGTCGCCTTCAGGATCTCGTACGCGTTCTCGGCGTTGCTGCTCATGGGCGGGAACCCTAGGCGGAGAACGCTAGCGGCGGGCGATCAGCCGGGCCGAGTGGCGCTCGTCGAACCAGTCCTCGTCGTAGCTGACGATCGTCAACCCGACCCGCTCGGCCATCACCCGCAGCTCACCATCGTCCAGCAGGAAACGGCGAGAGGGTCGGTCGTTGCGTTCGAGGTTGGTGACCGTCGCCATCGTGGCGACGACCAGCCCACCGGGAGCGAGCACCGGCCCGAACCCGGCGAACACGTCCCGGTCGAGGTAGTTCACGCAGCAGATCACGTCCCAGGGGCCGGTGGGCAGGTCGTCGACCGCAAAGTCGAGCCGGACCGTGGTGACGGCGACCCCGTGTTGCTGGGCCCGCTGCCGAGCCAGCTCCAGCGCCACATCCGACACGTCGACCAGCGTGACGTCGAGCCCGTGCTCGGCGAGGGCGACGGCGTCGGCTCCCGAGCCGCCGGCCACGTCGAGCGCCCGGCCCGACGTCGGCACCAGCCCCGAGGCCAGCGACTCGGTGACGAACCGCGACGGGCCGCGCTTCGGGTCCGAGTCGGCGTAGCGCTCGTTCCATCGGGCGCGGTCGTCCACACCTCACGATGGCACGGGTGGCGCGACCCGCTCGACTCACGCCACCATGACGGCCATGACCCCCGAGGACCACGGCCTCAGCTCGGAGCGGCTCGGACGGGTCGGCGAGCTGTGTCGCCGCTACGTCGACTCCGGCCGGCTGCCGTGCACCCAGGTGGAGATAGCCCGCAACGGCACGACGGTGTACCGGGACACCTACGGCATGGCCGACGTCGAGGCCGCCGAGCCGCTGCGCGACGACGCCATCTTCCGGATCTACTCCATGACCAAGCCGGTCACGAGCATCGCCCTGATGCAGCTCTACGAGCAGGGCCTGATCCTGCTCGAGAACCCGGTCGGCCGCTTCGTCCCCGAGCTGGCCGATCCGGTCGTGTGGGTGGCCGGCGACATCGACGTGCACGACACGCGACCGGCCAGCCGCCAGATCACGGTGCGCGATCTGCTGACCCACACGTCGGGGCTGACCTACGGCTTCCAGCACCAGCACCCGGTCGACGCCATGTACCGCAAGATCCAGCTCGGCGACTTCGGGCTGCCCGACTTCGATCTGGCCGAGGCCATGGTCCACCTGGGCGAGATGCCGCTGCTGTTCGACCCCGGCTCGGCCTGGAACTACAGCGTGTCGACCGACGTGTGCGGACGGATCGTCGAGGTGGTGTCGGGTCAGAGCCTCGACGAGTACCTGCGCGACCACGTCTTCGAGCCGCTGGGGATGGTCGACACCGGGTTCTTCGTGCCCGACGGCGAGAGCGCACGGTTCACGACGAACTACGCCCGCAAGCCGGCCGACGGCACCCTGTTCGCCCTCGACCCGCGCGCCGCCAGTCGGTACCTCGCACCACCCAAGTTCCTGTCGGGTGGGGGCGGGCTGGTGTCGACCACCGCCGACTACATGCGGTTCTGCCACGCGCTGGTCGCCGGCGGGGAGCTCGACGGCGAGCGGATCATCGGCCGCAAGACGCTCTCCTACATGACCCTGAACCACCTGCCCGGCCAGAGGACGCTCAACGAGATGGGTCAGAGCACCTTCGCCGAGGTCGCCATGGAGGGCACCGGGTTCGGGCTCGGGTTCTCGGTCCTCGTCGACCCGGCCGCCGGCGGCGCGGTCGGCTCGACCGGCGAGTACGCGTGGGGCGGGGCGGCCAGCACCTCGTTCTGGATCGACCCCTCCGAGCAGCTGGCCGTGGTGTTCATGACCCAGTTCATGCCGTCGAACCACTACCCGATCCGCCGCCAGCTCAAGTCGGTCGTCTACCAGGCGCTCGTCGACCAGGGGCCTCGCTGATCCCAGGGGGTTCCCTGGACCTGTGACCAGTTGGGGCGCGCCAGCGCGCCCCGCACAGTCAGAAGATCAGGGGTGGGGGTAGGAGGTCAGGGTTGGTCGGCGAACCAGGCGCCGTGGAAGCCGGTGGGGACCCGTCGGGGGAGCTTGATCTCGGCCACCGGGTCGGCGGCGACGTCGGAGGCGTCGAGCACGACCAGGTAGCTCGAATCGGCCGGGCCGTCGTAGACGAAGGTGAGCAGCCAGCCGTCGTCCTCGGACGTGGCGCCCTCGGCCGGAACGAACGACGGCTCACCCGGGATGTGGCCCTCCGGGAAGCGGTGCACGGTCTTCGACGCGCCGTTGGCCAGGTCGTACTTCAGGATCTCGCCGTCGCCACCACCGAAGGCCAGCGCCATCGTGTAGCCGTAGCGACCGTCGAGGCCGACCAGGGAGTCGGGCACCCGAGGAAACTCGCTCGGCTGGTCGTCGAGCCGCTCCTCGCTGACCGTTCCCGACGCCAGGTCGAACGTCCACCGGTGCAGCGCCGGCGACATCGAGTCGTCGGCGGCCCCGTCGCCGGGCTCCATGGCCGAGCTCTCCCGCCAGATCTCCGGCATACGGCACCCCTCGACCACGACCGTGTCGTCGCGGTCGTAGGCGTTGAGGGTGTGGAACACGTAGCAGGGCTCGACGTCGAACCAGGTGACGTCGGCGTCGCTCCCGGTGCGGGGCATGATGCCGAACCGGGCCGGATAGTCGTCGCTCCAGTGGATCGGCATGCCGCCGCTCATGGCCAGCTCCATGTCGAACACCGCCGGCAGGTCCATGAAGATCGCATGGTTCCGGCTGATGGCGAAGTCGTGGATCATGGTCGGGCCGGTCACGCTGATCTCCTCGCTCTGGACCAGCCGACCAGAAGCATCGACCCGGTGGTAGGTGAGGTAGGGCGGCAGGAAGCCGTAGCCGAACATGAGCAGCTCGCCGGTCACCGGGCACACCTTCGGATGGGCGGTCATGGCGGTGGTGAGCTTGCCGTCGAAGTCCCACGGCCCGAGCGTGTCGATCTCGGGGCTCAGCTGGTACGGGAACCCGCCCTCCTCGAGGGCGAAGATCTTGCCGGCGTGGCCGACGACGCTGGTGTTGCCGGTCGACACCCGGTAGTCGACGGCCATGGTCTCGGGGTCCATGGCCATCTCCATGCGGTCGCGATCGGGGTTGGCGTAGACCGGGGTGCGCACGTAGCGGTTCCGGTACCAGTTGGCCCTGCCGTCGGCGAGCTCGACCCCGTGAACCATGCCGTCGCCGACGAACCAGTGCACCGACGACCCGGTCTGGGGGTTGGCGCCGTTGCGGAAGTAGCGGCCGGCGAGGTCGGTCGGAATCGCCCCGACGACCTCGAGATCGGTCACGGTCAGCTCGTCGAACACCGGCGCCTGGTTGCCGCTCAGGTGCCACGGCGTCGCGCTGGTCGTCTCGTTGGTCTCGATCGCAGTCACAGAAGTCCCCTCGTCGAAGCGACGGTTGCCGTGATCACGCTACCGGTCGCGGCGACTGCTCGTCGGAGCACTAGGTTGGGGCCGGTGACGTCTGCGACCCGCTGCCGGTTCTGCGGCACCGAGATCGTCCTCACCGGCGAGGGAGCGCCTCCGGGAGTTGTCGCGCTGGGAGACCAGTTCTTCCACCGCGGCTGTGTCGAGGCCGCCCCCGCCGACCCGGGCCCGCAGACGCCCGCCTACCTGATCCCCGACGACGTCTGATCGGCCAACCGCGGCACGCTCAGCCGGCGGCGTCGAGACCGGCGAGCAGCGGATCGAGCAGGTCGCGCATCGAGACGACGCCGTAGCGGTCGCCGTCCTGGTCGTCGATCACCAGGTGGCGAACCCCGGCCTGGAGCATCAGCTCGGCCGCGGCCTCGATCGACGCGTCCGGCTCGATCATGATGGCGGCCCTGGTCATCACGTCGACCGCCCACACCGAGTCGGGATCGTCGCCCTCGGCCAGCGCGTGGACGACGTCGCGCTCGGACACCACCCCCACGGTGCCGGCGCCGTGGACGAGGAGCACGCCGCAGCGCTCGTCGCGCAGGAGCTTCGAGATCTGCCGCGCCGTGCTGTCGCCGTGGCAGCTCGCCACGTCGAAGGCGGTCACCGCCCTCACGGGGTCGCCGGGGCCGATCCTGTCGATGTCGGGCTCGGAAGTCATGGTGTCACTCCTGCCAACTCACCCAGGAGGTCGAAGGAGCTGACCACGCCGACAACCCTCTCCCCCTCCCGGTCGTTCCCGTCGAGCACGACGAGATGGTGCACGAAATTGTCACACATCATGGCGGCCGCTTCCTCGACGAGCGCCGAGGGACCGATCGTCAACACGTTGGTCGTCATGGCGTTGGCGATGCCTTCGTCGGGGCTGTACTCCTCGACGAGATCCCAGGCGCTGACGATGCCGACCAACCCTCCCGAGTCGTCGATCACCGGCAGGCAGTGGACGCCGCTGTCGAGCATGGCGTCACGCACCGGGCCGACCAGGTCGTTCGGCCCGGCACTGATCAGGGTCGTGCTCATCACCCTCTCGACCGTACGCACGTGGCCTCCCTTCCCGGATGCCGTCGCTGGATCTCGTCCCCGATGATCTCGCCAACTGCGGGTGCCGATGACCGCAGCATCGCCCTGCCCCCTACGCCCAACCAGGGCCCTTGGTCATTTCGGCCGGCTCGGCGACCACGGGGACCGAGGTCTAGGGTCTGCTCCCGTGCGAAATCCCTCGTTGATGGAGCAGATCGGACCGGAGACGTCCGCCCGCCTGTGGGCCGCCGGGGTGACGAGGTCGGTGGCCAGCGGCTCGGCGGTCTTCCGCGAGGGCGATCCGGCCAACGCCGCCTTCATCGTGACCGAGGGGCTGTTCAAGGTCACCCAGTGGGCCGGCCAGGGTCGGGTGGTGCTCCTCGGGCTGCGCGGTCCGGGTTCGATCGTGGGCGAGCAGGGGGTCATCGACGCGCAGCCCCGATCGGCCACGATGGTCGCGCTCCAGGACAGCCAGGTTCTGAGCGTCGCCAAGGCCGAGTTCCTCGAGATCATCGCCACCCGCGGCGACCTGGCCATCGCCATGCTGGAGCAGCTGAGCCGCCGCCTCCGAGAGACGAGCCGCCATCTCGCCGATCGAGCCGCAGCCGACCCAGAGGCGCGGGTGGCAGCCCGCATCCTCGAGCTCATCGACGACGAGACCCTCGGCCAGATCGCCACGTCGAACGGCCGTCCCATCGCCGTCCCGCTGCCCATCTCGCAGCAGGAACTGGCCGACTGGGCCGGACTGTCGCGAGAGGGCGTCGTCAAGGTGCTGCGCGCCTTCCGGGTCGCCGGCTGGATCGAGACCGCCCGCAAGCGGATCGTGATCCACGACTTCGACGCCCTGCGGGGCCGGGCCACCGGCGGCTGACCGACCCCGGAGCTGTGACGAGAGTCACGGTCGAACTAGGCACCGGTACGCAGTACCCCGACCCGATCCGGTGGAAACTGGAAGCAGTTCGCACTCTGGCGGCGGTTCCGGCGGCGGGTTCCGGTGGCGGACTTCGGCGGTGGCCCTTGGTGGGCGGGC
>JBFJYB010000031.1:0-12125 GCA_041622835.1 Acidimicrobiales bacterium
GGGATCGTCGACCGAGTCGCCGAGGGCGCCCATGTCGTCGACCGGGACCACCACCTCGATGTCGAGCTCCTTGCCCAGCCCGGCATCGACGACGGTCACCGGACGGGGCTCTCCGCCGTCGCGACCCCCGAGGAAGCCGGCGATCACGTCGAGCGGACGCTGAGTCGCCGACAGGCCGATCCTCTGGGGTGGGCGGCGGGCCTGGTCCGACCGGGCGCACAGCTCCTCGAGCCGCTCGAGGCTGAGGCTCAGATGGGCGCCGCGCTTGGTGGGCGCGAGGGCGTGGATCTCGTCGATGATCACGTGCTCGACGCCAACCAACGTCTCGCGGGCGCGCGACGTGAGCATCAGGTACAGCGACTCGGGGGTCGTGATCAAGATGTCGGGCGGATCGCGCACCAGGCGCCGCCGCTCGTTGGCCGGTGTGTCACCGGTGCGCACGCCGACTGTGGGCGCGTAGGCGTCGACACCCAGACGTCGGGCGGCGAGGGCGATGCCCTGGAGCGGGCCCCGGAGGTTCTTGTCGACGTCGACGGCCAGGGCCCGCAGCGGCGAGATGTACACGATCCGCGTCTGCGCCTGGTCGGCCGATGGCTCGGACACGAGCCGGTCGATGCCCCACAGGAACGCAGCCAGGGTCTTGCCGGAGCCGGTCGGCGCCAGGATCAGCGAGTGCTCACCCGACGAGATCGCCGGCCACCCCTGGGCCTGGGCCGGGGTCGGCTCGGGGAACGTCGTCGAGAACCACTCGCGCACGGCGGGCGAGAACCGGTCGAGAACGCTCGAGCTACCCACGTCGCTCAACCTACCGGTGGCCTGCGACAGCCACCCCGAGCCCCGCTCGTGGGACTACGGCTGGTGCTGGCGGCCGAAGGCGCCGTCGAGCACCGCCGGCAGCGCGTCGGCATGCACGACGCTGAGGCGCCGGGTCGATCGGGTGAGCGCGACGTACAGCGCCCGCAGGCCCTGCTCCTGCTCGGCGACGATCCGGGCCGGCTCGACCACCACGCCGGCGTCGAGCTCGAGTCCCTTCACCAGCCCGACCGGGACGACCGTGATCTGCGACTCGAGGGCCCGCGCGTAGGCGAGACCGTGCTCCATGCCGGCCTCGGTCAGCGCGTCGGACAGCTGGCCGACCAGCGACCCGGGTGCGATGACCGCCAGGTTGCCGGCTCCGACCGCGTCCAGCTCCTCCCTGACCACTTCGGCCACCGTGCTCGCCAGCGGGGCCTCGCCGGCCCTGACCAGCCGCGGCTCGACCCCGTCCTGGCGAACGGCCTTGGGCGGCGTCAGGCCGGGCGCGGCATGGGCCAGGACCCTCGCCGCCACCTCCATGGTGGGGGCCGGCAGGCGGTAGCCGACCGTCAGCTCCGCGAAGCGTGGCTCCCGCCGGTCGGGGAGGTGCTCGAGCACGCTGTCCCAGTCGTCGTGGGCCCACGCCCCCGTCGCCTGGGCGATGTCGCCGACGACGGTCATCGATCCGTTCAGCGAGCGGCGGGCGACCATGCGGAGCTGCATGGGCGACAGGTCCTGGGCCTCGTCGACGACGATGTGGCCGTAGGTGCGGATCGCCTCCTTCTTGGACCGGCGGCTGTAGGCACCGAGCAGCGCCCTGGCCTCGTCGAGCAGTGGGACGTCGTCGGCGGTCCAGACCGCGTCGGCGGGCCGATCGCTCCGGGGCCGGTGCAGCGCGTCGAGCTCGTCGGCGTCGAGACGGCCGTTGGCGGCCGATCGCAGCAGCGCCGGAGAACCGTAGAGGTCGTTGAGGAAGTGCCAGGGCGTGAGGACCGGCCACATCCACTCGAGGGTCTCCCGCAGCTCGAGCGTGCCGTCGAGGCGCTCGCGGACCTCCTCGGGGTCGGCGTCGTCTCGCCCGCTCGCCGCCAGCGTCTCGTAGACGGCCGTCTCCACCAGCCGTCGTCCGGCGTTGTGGGTCCGCGTCCGGCGCCGCACGTCGGCCACGATCCGGCGGCTGTCGTCGACGGTGAGTCGCAACCGGCCCAGCCCGTAGCCGACGACCAGGTCGTCGCGCAGCGCCCGCTCGCGGTCGCGCACCGCGCGCCACAAGACGTCGACTATGCGGAGGTCGCCCTTGACCCTGGCGACGGGCTCGGGGTCGCTCCCCCTCACGATGGCCCCGCTGATGAGGTCTCCGAGCGCCGCGATCTCGATGCCCGCCTCGCCCAGCGACGGCAGCACCTGCTCGATGTAGGTGAGGAACACGCGGTTGGGGCCGAGGACCAGCACGCCCTGACCCTCCAGCGGGAACCGGTGCGTGTAGAGGAGGTAGGCGGCCCGGTGGAGCGCCACGACGGTCTTGCCGGTACCCGGACCTCCTTGCACGACGACGATCCCCGGCAGTGGCGAGCGGATGATCTCGTCCTGCTCGGACTGGATCGTGGCGACGATGTCGCCGAGCCGGCCGGTGCGGGCCGCCTCGAGCGTGGCGACGAGCGTCTGCTCGCCCTTGATCGAGCCGAGCAGGTCGTCGACCCCCCGCTCGCGAGCCGAGCCGCCGAAGAACTCGTCCTCGATGCCCAGCAGGTCGCGACCCCGGCACGCGAAGTGCCGGCGCCGCACCAGGCCCATCGGCTCGCTGCCGGTCGCCCGGTAGAAGGGCTCGGCCACCGGTGCCCGCCAGTCGACCAGCACCGGATCCTGGTTCTCGTCCCACACCGCGATGCGCCCGATGTAGAACCGCTCGTCGCCCTCGGCGAAGTCGAGGCGCCCGAAGCACAGCGAGGCGTCGCCGATCTCGAGCTGGGCGAGCCGGGTGCTCACCGTCTCCTTGATGACATCGCGCTCGTACCGGGCCTGATGGGTGCCGCCGGCACCGACCTCGACCAGGTTCTGAATCTGCAATGCGGCGTCGCGTGACGCTTCGAGGCAGGCGTACGCCCGGTCGACGTAGGCCTGCTCCTGCTCGAGATCGGGGTGGATGACCGCCTCCAGGGCCGTTGTAGCCGTTTCTGGGTAGCTGACCATCTTATCGCTGCGAGTTCGCGCCCGGACGGGCGCTCATGCGCAGAACCTGCCCCCCCTACGAGGCTCGCGCCGCAGATCTCTCTCGTCCGGGCCTACCTTTGTCGCCGTGCCAACGTCAGCGCGGTTCGAGTCGAGCGACTTCCTGCGGGCCTGCCGCGGTCAGGCCCACGACCGGGTCCCGGTCTGGTTCATGCGGCAGGCCGGCCGGTCGCTGCCCGAGTACCGGGCCATCCGGGGCGAGGGCAGCATCCTCGACGCCATCGCCGACCCGGAGCTGGCCACCGAGATCACCATGCAGCCGGTGCGGCGCTACGGGGTCGACGCCGCCATCTTGTACTCCGACATCGTCGTGCCGGTCCACGCGGTCGGGTTCGGGATCGAGGTCGTGCCCGGCACCGGGCCGGTGGCGGCCGAGCCCTTCCGCAGCCGGGCCGACCTCGACCGGCTGCCGCCGCTCGAACCCGAGCGCCACACGCCCTACGTGATCGAGACGGTGTCGCGGCTGGTCGAACAGCTCGACGTGCCGCTCATCGGGTTCGCCGGCGCGCCCTTCACCGTGGCGAGCTACCTCATCGAGGGCGGCCCCTCCCGCACCTACGGCCATACCAAGCGGCTCATGCTCACCGAGCCCGACCTGTGGGCGGCCCTCCTGCACCGGCTCACCGAGCTGGCCATCGCGTCGCTGCGGTCGCAGGTCGACGCGGGGGTGTCGGCCATCCAGCTCTTCGACAGCTGGGCCGGATCCCTGAGCCCGTCCGACTACCGGCGCTACGTGCTCCCCGCCAGCCGGAAGGTGCTCCGGGCCTTCGAGGACGCGGGCGTCCCCCGCATCCACTTCGGCGTGAACACCGGCGAGCTGCTGCCGCTGATGGCCGAGGCCGGTGCCGACGTCGTCGGGGTCGACTGGCGGGTGCCGCTGGACGCGGCTCGCGCCCGCCTCGGCGACGACGTGACGCTCCAGGGCAACCTCGACCCGGCGAGCTGTCTGGCCGGCTGGCCGGCGGTGGCGGGCCGCGTCCGCGACGTGCTGGCCAGCAACGCCGGCCACCCGCGCCACGTCTTCAACCTGGGCCACGGCGTGCTGCCCGAGACCGACCCGGCCGTGCTCGAGCAGGTGGTCGACCTGGTGCACCGCGAGGGCCGCACCGACGGGGGATGAGCCGACACCTCGTGGTCGTGGGCGCCGGCGTCACCGGACTCGCCGCCGCTCACCGGGCCCGCACCATCGCCCCCGACGCGACGGTCACCGTCGTCGAGAGCTCGACCCGGATCGGAGGACGGATCAGGACCTCGCCCTTCGCGGGCCTGGCGGTCGACGAGGGCGCCGACGCCTTCCTCGCCCGGGTGCCGTGGGGTCGGGAGCTGTGCGACGAGCTCGGGCTCGCGGCCGAGCTGGTGGCACCGGCGGCGACCCGGGCGCGGCTGTGGCTCGACGGCGAGCTGCGGGACCTGCCACCGAGCCTCATCGGCGTGCCGCTCGACGTCGACGGCCTCGCCGGGTCCGGGGTCCTCACACCGGCCGGCATCGTCCGCCTGCGCGAGGATCTCGACCGGACGTCGGACCCGACGCCGCGCGACGAGTCGGTCGGGGCCATGGTCAGGCGGCGGCTCGGCGACGAGGTGCTCGAACGGCTGGTCGGACCGCTCGTCGGGGGGATCAACGCCGGTGACGCCGACCGTCTGAGCCTGCGGGCCACCGCGCCCCAGCTGGCCGAGGCGGCCGATGCCGATCCGAGCCTGCTCCGCGGGGTGCAGAAGGTCACCGCCGCCAGCGGCCGGGCGCCCGATGCGCCGGTGTTCCTGGCCCCACGAGGCGGCATGGAGGCGCTGGTGGACGCGCTCGGCGCCGAGGTCGCCGACCGGGTGCTGACCGGCACACCGGTGCGCTCGGTCCGCCCGACCGGAGCCGGCGCGACCGTGCACACCGACTCGACGGCCATCGACGCCGACCGCTGCATCCTCGCGGTCCCGGCGCCGGTCGCGGCCGGGCTCGTCGGCGAGCACCCCGCCGCCCCACTGCTGTCGTCGATCGAGCAGGCCTCGGTCGTCATGGTGACGCTGGCGTTCGACCCGGCGGAGGTGCCGGTCGATCTCGACGGCAGCGGGTTCCTCGTCCCGGAGCCGGCCGGCCTGGCCATCACCGCGTGCTCGTGGGCGTCGAGCAAGTGGGCTCACCTCGGCGGCGGCCCCGTGATCCTGCGGGTCTCGCTGGGTCGCGACGGCGACGAGCCCGAGCGCCCGACCGAGGACGAGACCGCGTCGCTCCGAGCGGTGCAGGCCGACCTGGAGACCACGATGGGCATCGTGTCCGAGCCGTGGGCGGTGCGGGTCACGCCCTGGCCGGCCTCGATGCCGCAGTATCGCCCCGGTCACCTCGACCTGGTCGCCGAGATCGACGACCGGCTCGGTGCCCACCTTCTCGCCGCCGGGGCCTCGTATCGTGGGCTGGGCATACCGGCGTGCATCGAGCAGGGTCGTGCCGCCGCCGAGGCCGCGTTGGCCTGATCGCCGCGTGATCGCCCAGGGAAGACAAGAGGAGAGCCGTGCAGATCGAGATGAGCGACGACGCCCGCGAGCTGCTGCGCAAGCGGGGCGGCACCATGGCCATCGACTTCATCCGCCCCACCGGTTGAGGCAAGGTCGCCGAGGTGTCGGTCGACACCAACATGAAGGGCAAGAACCTGGTGCCGTACCGCAAGGTGCGCGAGGGCGACCTGCGCATCCTCGTCGCGCCCCAGTTGTCGGGCATCGTCTCTCGCCTCCGCATCGACGTCGCCGGCCGGCGCAAGAAGCTGGCCGTGAGCCTCGAAGCCTGAATTGCATGCCCCGCCCCTCATGACGCGGGACCGGATCGGCGACGGCCTGCGGGCGGTCGCGGCGGGTCTGCTGATCGCCTTCTCGATGCCGCCGTGGGGCTGGTGGCCCCTCGCCTTCGTCGGTGCGGCGCTGGTCGAGCGGCTCGTGCGGTCGACGACGGCGCGCGAGCGCTTCTGGCGGGGCTCGATCGTCGGTCTGGCGTGGCTGCTGCCCTCGACGCTGTGGATGTGGGACCTGACCCCGCCCGGCTACGTCGTCGCCGGCACGATCTACGCCGCCATGCTGGGCGGCGCGCTGGCCATCTGCCCGCCGGGAGCGGGTCGGATGATCGCCCTCCCCGGCCTGGTCGTCCTCTTCGAGCTGGCCCGCTGGTCGTGGCCCTTCGGGGGCGTCCCCCTGTCGACGCTCGCCATGAGCCAGGCGGACGCGCCGCTTGCCGTCGTCGTCCGGGTGGCGGGGCCCCTGCTGCTCGTGGCCCTGGTGGTCGTGGGCGGTGTGGCGCTGTCGATGGCCTTCGACCGACGCTGGGCAGCGGTCGGGGCGGCGGCGGCGGTCGTGGTCGGCTCGTGGGGGCTGGCGCTGGTCGCCCCCGACGGCGATGCGTTCGATCGCCTCGACGTGGCGCTGGTGCAGGGCGGCGGTCCCCAGGGCACCCGGGCCATCGACACCGACGAGCGGGTCGTCTTCGAACGCCACCTCGAGGCCAGCGAGCTGGTCGAGACCCCGGTCGACCTGGTGCTGTGGCCCGAGAACGTGGTGAACGTCGAAGGGCGGCTCGACGAGAACCCCGAGCTGGCCGAGCTGGCCGACCTGGCCCGCCGGCTCGACGCGGTGCTCATCCCCGGGGTCGTCGAGGGCGTCGACCACGACACCTTCCTCAACGCGGCGGTGGTGTTCGACGCCGACGGCCGCGTGGTCGACCGCTACGACAAGGTCAAGCGGGTGCCGTTCGGCGAGTACGTGCCGTTCCGCGCCGTGATCGAGCCGTTCGCCCCCAACTACCTGGCCGCCCGCGACGCAGCCGCCGGCACCGGCGCCGCCACCGTCGACACCCCGGTCGGACGCCTGGGCGTAGCCATCTCGTGGGAGATCTTCTTCGAAGAACGGGCCTTCGACGCCATCGACAGCGGCGGCTCGATCCTGCTCAACCCCACCAACGGGTCGTCGTACTGGCTGACGATCGTGCAGAGCCAGCAGATCGCGTCGTCGCGGCTGCGAGCGATCGAGACGGGCAGGTGGGTCCTCCAGGCCGCGCCCACCGGCTTCTCGGCCATCGTCACGCCCGACGGCGACGTGCTCCAGCGCACCGGCGTCAGCGAGCAGAAGGTCATCCAGGGCGTGGTCGAGCTCCGCGACGGGCTGACGTTGGCGGTTCGTTTCGGTCGGACCCCGGTGATCGCGCTGGCGCTGGCCGCGCTGGCCCTCGCGTTCGGCCTCGAGCACCGCCGCGTCGACGCCGGCGCAGTCAGACCTCGACCAGCAGCGTCACCGGACCGTCGTTGACCAGCTCGACCGCCATCTCGGCCCGGAAGCGGCCGGTGGCCACGGTCGCGCCCAGGCGTTGGAGCTCGCCGACCACCCGGTCGACGAGGGGCTCGGCCTGCTCGGGCGGCGCGGCCCGGATCCACGACGGGCGCCGGCCTCGGCTCGGGTCGCCGTAGAGGGTGAACTGGCTGACGATCAGGACGGCCCCGGTGGTGTCGGCCACCGAGCGGTTCATCACCCCGTCGTCGTCGTCCATGATCCGCAGCCCCCAGAGCTTGGCGGCCAGCCGAACGGCTTCGGCCTCGCCGTCGTCGTGGGTCACGCCGACGAAGACGCACAGGCCGGCGTCGATGCTGCCGACCACGTCGTCGCCCACCCGCACCCGGGCGCTCGAGACCCTCTGCACCAGTCCCCGCATGGCAACGAGCGTGCCACGGACGGTGGCAGATCCCCCAGCGAGAGCGTTCAGCAGGTGCCCGGCCCGGCCCGGTCGCTGGTGCGATCGCACGCCGAACCGCCTACGGTTCATGGGCGCCGCTCGACCGACCGCGGCCACGAAATCGCCTGGACTCCTCGTTGCCGCCACCCATCACCGACGCCGATCGGCCGCCGCCCGACCTCCTCCGCATCGCGCTGCTGTCGTACCGCGGCAAGCCGCACTGTGGCGGGCAGGGCGTCTACGTCCGCCACCTCTCCAAGGCGCTGGTCGACCTCGGGCACCACGTCGAGGTCTTCTCGGGCCAGCCCTACCCGGCGGTGCACGACGGCGTACCGCTGCACGAGCTGCGAAGCCTCGACATCTACAACGACCACTTCCCCGGTCGGGCTCCTGGCTTCTGGGAGATCGAGACGCTGCCCGACCTGGCCGAGGTCCTGTCCTTCTCGACCGGCACCTTCAGCGAGCCGCTGGCGTTCAGCCTCCGGGCCTGGCAGGCGCTGAAGCCGAGGATCGACGACTTCGACGTCGTCCAGGACAACCAGACGCTCGGGTACGGGCTCCTGGCCATCGAGCGAATGGGGCTCCCGGTCATCGGCACCATCCACCACCCGATCACCGTCGACCGTCGACTCGAGATCGAGCACGCCCGGACCCTCTTCGAGCGCATCGGCAAGCGCCGCTGGTACGCCTTCACCCGGATGCAGACGAGGGTGGCCAGACGCCTCCGTCGGGTCATCACCGTCAGCGAGTCGTCGCGTCGTGACGTCCACCGCGACCATCGGGTGCCACTCGACCGCATGGTCGTGGTGCCCGTCGGCGTCGACCCGGACCTCTTCCGGCCGCTCGACCACGTGGCCCGCACACCGGGGCAGCTGATCACCACCGCCAGCGCCGACGTGGCGCTGAAGGGACTCCGCTACCTGCTCGAGGCGCTGGCCAAGCTCCGCACCGAGCGCCCGGTTCGGCTCGTGGTCATCGGCCGACCCAAGGAGGGGGGCGAGGCCCAGGCGACCATCGCCCGGCTCGGCCTCGGCGACGCGGTCGAGTTCGTGAGCGGCGTGCCCGACCAGCGGATCGTCGAGCTGTACGCCGAGTCGCAGGTGGCGGTCGTCCCGTCCCTGTACGAGGGGTTCTCGCTGCCGGCCATCGAGGCGATGGCGTCGGGCATCCCGCTGGTCGCCACCACCGGCGGGGCCCTCCCCGAGGTGGTGGGCGACGACGGCGACACCGCGCTCCTGGTGCCACCGGGCGACAGCGAGGCGCTGGCCGCCACCCTCGGACTGGTGCTCGACGACCCCGAGCGGCGGGCCCGCATCGGCGCGGCCGGTCGTGAGCGGGTGATCACCAACTGGAGCTGGAAGCGGACCGCCGAGCGGACCGTCGAGCAGTACCGGATCGTCCTCGACGAGAACCGGGGGCGATGACGTGCTGACCGTCGACTACCGCCGCCTCGATCTTCGCGCCGGGCATCGGGTCCTCGACCTGGGTTGCGGCCTCGGGCGCCACGCCTTCGAGGCCCTCCGACGGGGCGCGACCGTCGTCGCCTCCGACATGGCGCTGAGCGAGCTCGCCGAGGTACAGGCCGTCTACGGCGTCATGGAGGAAGACGGCGAGCTGGCCGCCGGTGTGGCCGCCACCGCGGTCTGCGCCGATGCCACCCGGCTGCCCTTCCCCGACGGCAGCTTCGACCGGGTGATCGCGTCGGAGGTTCTCGAGCACATTCCGCGCGACGCCGCCGCTCTGGCCGAGCTGGCCCGCGTGCTGGCGCCGGGCGGCATGTTGGCGGTCACCGTGCCGAGCTGGCTTCCGGAGAGGATCTGCTGGGCGCTCTCCGACGAGTACTACGCCCCCAAGGCCGAGGGCGGCCACCTCCGGATCTACCGGCGGCGCCAGCTCGAGACCATGCTGACCGCGGCCGGGCTCGAGCCCCACGACGCTCACCGGGCTCACGCGCTGCACACGCCGTACTGGTGGCTGCGCTGTGCGGTCGGCGTGCGCGACGACGCCAACCCGCTCGTCCGCGCTTACCTCCGGTTCCTGACGTGGGACATCACGCGGGCGCCGTCGGTGACCCGTTGGGCCGACCGGGCCCTGAACCCGCTGATCGGCAAGAGCATCGTCCTCTACGCCCGCCGCCCGCCGGAACCCGCCCACGCCGGGGCTCACGTCGAGGAGGTGACGCGTGCCGCGGCCTGACCTGCCCGGGCTGCTGTCGGGCTGCGACATCGAGGTCACCGCCCAGCGCATCGCCGAGGCCCAGCTGCCGAGCGGGATGATCCCGTGGTTCCCCGGCGGTCATGCCGACCCCTGGAACCACGTCGAGGCGGCCATGGCGCTCGACGTCGCGGGCCGCCACGTCGAGGCCGAAGCGGCGTACCGCTGGCTCATCGACGGCCAGCGCCCGGACGGCGCGTGGCACCAGTACTACCTGGCCGATCGGATCGAGCAGGACAAGCTCGACGCCAACTGCGTCGCCTATGTCGCCACCGGGGCGTGGCACCACCACCTGATCACCGACGACCATCGCTTCCTCGCCGAGATCTGGCCGGTCGTCGACCGGGCGATCGAGTTCGTGCTCGACCTCCAGGAGCCGAGGGGTGAGATCCGCTGGGCCCGACACGCCGACGGGACCCCGTGGTCGTTCGCGCTGCTCACCGGCTCGTCGAGCATCCTCCACAGTCTGCGGTCGGCCATAGCCGTGGCCGAGCACCTGGGCCACGAGCGGCCCGACTGGGAGCTGAGCGCCGCCCGCCTGGCCCATGTCATCCGCACCGACCCCGAGGCCTTCGCCCCGAAGCACCGCTGGGCGATGGACTGGTACTACCCGGTCCTGTCCGGAGCGATCGGCGGGAGCGCCGGCCGTGAGCGCCTGGACGCCGGATGGGACACCTTCGTGATGGACGGACTGGGCGTGCGGTGCGTGAACGACAAGGCGTGGGTCACCGCCGCCGAGACCTGCGAGCTGGCCATGACCTACCTGGCCGTCGGTGACCCCGCGGCCGCCCTCCGGTTGTTCGAGTGGGCGCAGGATCTTCGGTGCGACGACGGCCGCTACATCACCGGCATGGTCCACCCCCAGCGCCAGACCTTCCCGGTCGACGAGCGGAGCACCTACACCGCGGCGGCGGTGATACTCGCGGCCGACGCCCTGGCCGGTGCCACGGCGGCCGCCGGCCTGTTCGCCGACCACTCGTTCCTGCCGCCGGTGCTCGACATCGACGAGATGCTGGACGAGCCCAGTCTCGACTAGGTGTCCTAGTGCCCGGGCCCGACCCGGCGCAGCACCCGCAACGAGCCCTGGGCCGACACGTCCTCGAAGGCCTTCGACCCGAGGGCCCGTCGGTAGATCTCGAACGGCGGCCGGCCACCGTCGGCGGGGTCGGGGAACACGTCGTGGATGGCCAGCAGCGCACCCGGTGCGAGGTGGGGCACCCAGCCCTCGTAGTCGGCGTGGGCCGGTTCCTCGCCGTGCCCGCCGTCGATGAACAGCAGCGAGAGGGGCGTGCGCCAGTTGGCGGCCACGACCGGCGAGTCGCCGACCACCGCGACCACGACCCCTTCGAGCCCGGCATCGTGGATCGTCCGTCGGAACTCGGGGAGGGTGTCCATCTTCCCGACCGCGTCGTCGACCAGGTCGGGCTCGTGCCACTCCCAGCCGGGCTGGTTCTCCTCGGAGCCCCGGTGGTGGTCGACGGCGTAGAGCACCGTGCCCCGCTCGGCCGCCGCCGTGCCCAGGTAGATCGACGACTTCCCGCAGTAGCTACCGACCTCGAGCAGCGGGTCGGCGCCGGGTGCGGCACGGGCCGCCTCGTACAGAGCGAGGCCCTCGTCGGGCGGCATGAACCCGCGTGCCGCCTCGGCCCGAGCCCGGCGGTCGGGGTCCACCCGTCACACGACGCTCGCGGGCTCGACCGGCTCGGCCGCAGCCGCGGTCTCGACCCCGAACATCCAGGTGTCCAGCACGAAGAACCGGGCCACCCACACCACGCCGAACGACGCGAAGTTGGCGGCGCTGATGGCGATGGCCTGGTCCCAGCGCCGCTCGACCAACGCCACCGCAACGGTCGAGATCGCCAGGCCGAGGAACGCCATGGCGAAGAAGGGTACGACCTCCGTCGCCATGCTGCTGCGGCCGGTCTTGCCCCATGCCCAACCCCGGTTGAGGAAGTAGGCGGGGGTCGTGCCGCAGACGACGGCGACGACGTTGGCCACGACCGCCGAGAACCCGAGCGAGGTGTAGCCGACGAGGAGCGTGGTCTGACCGACGATCACCGAGACCACCGACACGCCGCAGTAGCGGACGAAGGTGAGAAGGCGGCCCTCGATCAGCCGGGTGAGTCCAACTGCGGGGCCCATCTGTGTACCGTCGGTCGGGAACCACCGGTTCTTGATCCGACCA
>JBFJYB010000032.1:0-12087 GCA_041622835.1 Acidimicrobiales bacterium
GATCAGCGCCGCCTACGGGGTGATCGTGGCCGTGTTCCAGTGGGGCTGGCTCAAGGACGTCTTCGGCGTGTCGCAGCCGGGCCCGATCGAGTCCTGGGTGCCGATGATGATGTTCGCCATCCTCTTCGGGCTGTCGATGGACTACGAGGTGTTCCTGCTCTCGCGCATCCGCGAGGAGTACAACCGCACCGGAGACAACGCGCTGGCGGTGGCCGACGGCCTGGCCTCCACCGCTCGGGTGATCACCGCCGCGGCCGCCATCATGATCGCGGTGTTCATGTCGTTCGTGCTGGGCGACGAGCGGCCCCTCAAGCTCATCGGCCTCGGGCTGGCATCGGCGATCTTCGTCGACGCCACGATCGTGCGGATGGTGCTGGTGCCGTCCACCATGGAACTGCTCGGCGACCGCAACTGGTGGCTGCCCCCGTGGCTCGACCGCAGCCTTCCCGAGATGCACATCGAGGGCGACGTCGAGGCACTCGAGATCGACGAGCGCGAGCCCGAGCTCCAGCCCGCCGGCTGAGCCAGGCTCACGCGAGGGCCTGCCTGCCCGCCGCTCCTGCTCAGGACGACGGCACGGCCGGCCGCAGGACGGGATCGGCGGGCGGGCCCTCGGGCACGTAGATCGCCACGTCGTTCGCTCCAGGGACCAGCGCAGTCGGATCGATCAAGGCCGTGAACCGCCACGAGCGACCGACCGTCGGGAATCCGACGACTCCGGCAACGCGCCCGTTCAGCACGATGAGCGCTTCCTCGGGCGGCCCCGCCTCGCGAGGCTCGAGCGTGCCGGTGACGATCAGGGGCAGCAGGTCGACAGCCGGGTCGTAGTCGGAGAGGGTCTCGGGACCGGACAGCTTCCAGCGCAGGTCGGCGTCGCCGTCGGTCTCGAGGTCGGCGATGTCGCGGCCCACCAGCGAGCCGTATCGCCCGACCTGCACCACCTCCTGCCACCCGCCGGCTGGGATCCAGCGGGCGTTGCGCTCGGCCACCGCCAGCACCTCGTCGACGCCTCCCGGAACGCCGTCGGGTCCGAGGGTCATGGTGGGCTTGGCGGTCGGCCGGGGCCCGTCGGCGACGAGCGAGACGCCGTCGAGCTCCCAGTCGACGTCGATGTCGAGCAGGTCGATGACAGTCGGCAGGATGTCGATGAGGCGGGCGTTGCCGTCGTCGACCGCGCCCGAGGTCTGACCCGGCGCCTTGATGAACAACGGGACCCGGAGCAGTTCCTGAACGTTCGCCGGGCTGACGTGGCGACGGTGCTGGCCGGCGATGAAGGCGATGCCGTGATCGGCGGTCACGACCACGAGCGTCTCCTCCCAGCGGTCCGACGCCTGGAGCTGGTCGAGCAGGTGCCCCAGCAGCGTGTCGGCGTAGCCCAGCTGCAGGAGGTGCCGCTGGAGCGCCTGGCGGATCAGGAACTCGTCGTCGAGCCACACCCGATCGGCGGAGCCCGGCGGCCCTCTGGGCCCGTCGTAGAGCTCTCCCGTCGGGGTCCTGACCCAGTTGAAGTGGGGGAACACCTCGTGGACGTAGAAGAGCGGGTCCGGCGAAGACAGGTCGATCCCCTCGATGGCGGCGCGCAGGATCTCCCCCGTCGGCGCCGCGGTGTCGGCCTCGGCCTCCTCGGCGGCCAGCTCGCTGGCGTCGCCACCAGCGTCGTCGTCGAGGAAACCGCCGAAGGACTGATCGATGGCGGCGAGCCGGCTGCGGTAGGTCTCCGGGAGGGTCTGATGACCGTACACGACGGCGGCGTCGGTGATGCCGCGACGGATCTGGTCGAGGTTGCCGCGTCGGTTCACACCGACGCCCGCTCCGGAACAGACCTCGTCCGGACACATGTCGGTGACGGTCTCGATCACCTGCATGTCGGCGTGGGTGCCGAGCAGGGTGAACAGGTTCCTTGGGTGGTCGAGCGACGTCGGCGCCGATCCCTGGGAAGGGACCAGGCCGGTGAGGGTGCTCGGCACCGAGAAGTTGGTGCCGCCGGACACCGCAGTGGCATCGCGGTACCAGGTGCTGGTGGCCGCCAGCCGGGCGAAGCCGGGGAATCGCTGCTCGTCGATGTCGCCGTCGACGGTCACCAGCGACGCCAGGGGCACCTCGTCGAGCATCACCCACACGATGGGCGCCGGACGGCCGACCGTCACCCCCACCTCGGCGCCGGCCTCACCCTCCCAGAGCAGGTCGGCCGAACGGGAGGCGAACAGGAACAGGGCCACGAACAGGACCGGCGCGAAGGCGAGGTACCGGAGCAGCAGCTCGAAGCCGGCGAAGCGACGGGCGAGGATGACGACCGTCGCGGCCACCGTCGCCGCGAACACTGCGACGACCGGGACCGACTCCCAGTCGAGATGGCGGGCGGCGACGAGCGCGAACGCGAAGGCGAACACGGCCATGAAGGCCTGGTGGGTCGCCTCGGCGGCACGGGTTCCGGCTACCACATGGACGAGCGCCACGACGCCGACCGCGACCAGCGGCACCGCGAACGTGACGACCAGCGCGAACGCCACGATCTGGAACCTCGTGTAGTCGGACGCGATGAAGAACTCGGGGTTGCGGCCGAAGAGGTCGAGCTGGGGTTGGGCGACGGCGAGGCCGGCGAGGCCGAGCAGCACCGGCGCCCTCCGCAGCAGCGTCGACCGGTCGGAGCCGGCCGGTGGCGTGACGAGCTCGTCGACGGTCGGAGCACTCATCGGTGGTCGCCGCTGCGTCGGCGCGGCGCTCCCCGATCAGGAACCGACGTCGGTCGGCTCCTCGGCCACGGCCTGCCCGTCGACGGCCGGTGAGACGTCGGCGTCGGTCTTCTTCCAGAACGCCAGCGCCGACCACACCCGGTGGCCGAAGGTCCTGAAGAACACGGCGATCCCGGCGATGCCTCCGGCCAGGGCCGAGAGGATCATGCTGCCCGTTGCCGGGTCGAGATAGGCGAACATCGTCGGTCGGGCCTCCGCTGGGATCTCTGGACTCGAGGGCCGAGATGACGGCCCGGTGAACGGAGCCTAACGGCCTGGTGACGCGGAGCGTACACCGGCCGGCGGCGTCGCGGTGGCAGGGCGCCCGGTCGGCGGGAGGGCCGGCTACACGCAGGGTCCGGGATCGACCGGCCCGTCGCGAGGCTCGGCGAGGAACGCCTCGACCTCGCTGCGTGCCACCGCATAGCTGAGGTCGTCGCTGGTGCGCGACGAGGCGAACACCACGCCCACCAGGCGCCCCTCGGCGTCGAAGAGGCCCGACCCGGACTCGCCGGGCGCCACCGTCAGCTCGACCTCCAGGGCGCGCCGCCGGGCGCCCGTTTCCCGATAGATGTCCTCCCCGGTAGCGGTGATCTCCCGCTGGATGACGAAGCTGCGCTCGGCGAGCTGCCCGTCGCCGTCGACGGTGATGAAACGACCGGCGGTGCCGGCGGCGTCGTCACCCAGCTCGACGGATTCCGCCTCGGTCGCGATCTCGAGCAGGGCCAGGTCGCGGTTGGGGTCGAACGCCACCAGTCGAGCCGGGAGTGGGGTCGGGTCGTCGGTGAAGTTCACCTCGACCTCGGAGACGCCCGCGACCACGTGAGCGTTGGTCAGCACCAGCCCGCGATCGACGACCACTCCCCCGCCGATCGTGGCCCGCCCGCACGCCTCGCCGCTGACGTGGACCACCGACGGCGTCGGGTCGGCCTCGGCCGCGCCGCAGGCGCCGGCGACGAGCGCAACGCTTGACACGAGCGCCCCGGCTGCCGACAGGGAGCGGGTGAGCGCGGACACGAAAGCACTCCTCGTCCTGGCGGGCGCGAGCGTCGTGAGCCTCGTTGCTCTGGCGGTGTGGTTCCGGTTCATGGGCCGCAAGCGGCTGGTCGAGGACCTGCCGACGTCGAAGGTAGCCGGCGTCGCCCTCGGCGTGACCGAGCTCACGGGTACGGTGAGCTGCGCCAACCCGGTCCTGAGCCCTCACGGAGCCCGCGACTGCGCCTACTGGGAGCAGGTGGTCTACGAGGAGCAGGACCAGGGCGACGGTGAGCGGCGCTGGAAGGTCGTCGAGCGCCGCAGCGGCGGTCGCAAGCACTTCGATCTCGAGGACGAGACCGGGTCGATCCGCGTCTGGACCCGCGATGCGGAGATGAAGCTCCCGCTGGAGTACGACGGCCCGCTGTCGGCGCCGTCGCTGTCCGGCGACGGGGTGCTGGCGGTGGCGCTGGCCGCCCGGGGCGGGTACAGCCGGCGGAAGGTCAAGGAGTACGTGCTGCCGATCGGCGCCGACGTGTACGTGCTCGGCCACGCCGCGCTGCCGGCCGACGCCACCCGGCCCGAGATCGGACCCGACCCCGATCTGCGCCATCCCTTCCTCGTCGCGGTCGGCGGCGAGCACGAGGTGGTCCGGGCCCAGCGCTTGGCCGCGTACGGTGCCGGCTTCGTTGCCGTCGTGGCCGCTGCGGTCGCCGGCATCGCATGGATCGACGGTCCGCAGCTCCTCGAGGCCGAGACCCTGCGACCGGGCGACATCGCGCCCGGCCCGCCGCTGGCCATGGCCGCCCTGGCCCTGTGGGTCATGGCCTTCGCCATGCTGGGGTTCGTCCACAACGGGCTGGTCCGGCTGCGCAACCGGGTACAGCGGGCGTGGAGCCTGCTCGACGTCGAGCTCCAGCGACGCCACGACCTCGTTCCGGCTCTGGTCGAGGTGGTCGCGCGCCACGCCGAGATCGAGCGCCGGTGGCACACCGAGCTGGCCGCGCTCCGGCACGGCGCGCCGATCGAGCTGGCCGAGAGCCCGACCGACGCGGCCGTGGTCGAGGCCGACGCCGAGATCGCGGACCAGGGACGCCGGGTCGGGGGCCTGCTGGCGCTGGCCGAGCGGTACCCCGAGCTCGACGCCGACCAGGCCTTCCGCCGGCTCCACGCCCAGCTGACGGTGACCGAGGACCGGATCGCGCTGGCCCGGTCGTTCTACAACGACAGCGTCATGCACCTGCACGACCGCGCCGGCGGGCTGCCGGGCCGTCCGGTGGCGTGGCTGTTCGACCTGGACCTCGAAGCCGGTTTCACGACCGGGTCCGAGCCGAGCCTCCGGACCGACCTGACACCGACTGTGGCAGGGTGACTGATGCCTCCTGGCGCCACGCTTTCGACCTCGGGCCATTGAGAAAGCTCGGGGTCGACAAGCCGTCACCAGAGCCGACCGCGAGAGCTCGGGAGAACCGGACCGACGCGGGACGAGAAAGTTGGTCACCTCACGGATCATGTTCGCCGCGTACGGTCCGATGCTGGCACCATGACCGATCTGCCTTCGGGATCGGGCCAGACGCCGTCCGGATGGCCATCCGCTGAGGGCTTCGCCACCAAACTCATCGAGGCGAGCCCGTTGGCCTTCCTCGTACTGGACTCCGAGGCCGTCGTCACGTTCGCGTCGACACGGGCGGGAGCACTAATCGGCCGAGCTCCGGAGGATGTGGTGGGTGAGAACGTCCTGCAGTTCGTGCATCCCAGCGACCTCGAGCGCTGCGCCGAGATCCTCGACTTCGGCCGTGACTACACCCAATCCATCATGGGACCGGTGCATGTCCGTTATCTCGGCGATGATGGCCGTGAAGGCTACGTCGACCTGTGGAGCAACAACTGCCTCGAGAATCCGGAGGTCGAGGGGATCATTTGCGTGCTCAACGAGGAGACGGCCAACAGCCGACTCGCGGACGCCGTAACGGCCATCGCCGAGAATCGACCGCTGGCCGAGACCTTCGACGTGGTCGCTGCAGCCATGGGCGGTCACCCGGTCAGCGGTGACGGAGTGATTCTCGGGCCGGTGGACCGTCGGATCGAGCCGTTGACACCGTCGACGCTCGAAGATGAGCTACGCGGTGTCACCCCAGACCGTGGGCCCTGGCACGATGTCCTGGACACCGGAACTGCGGCGGATCTGGACGATCTGAGCAGCCTGGCACCGGCGATTCGGAGATCGGCCGAAGCGGCCGGATACCGCGCAGTCTGGGTCAGGCCCATCACCGTGTGTGACCACACCGACGTGCGAGCAGCCCTCGTCGTCTGGTCGAAACAGAGCGGCCGGCCCAGTCCGAATCAAGAAGACCACCTGCTCGAGGCGACTGCGATCGCGTCCCTCGCATTCGGTCGGTTGATGTTGATCGATCAACTGACCCATGCCGCACACCACGACCATCTGACCGGACTCGGCAACCGCTCGCAGCTCTATGCCGCGATCGACAATGTCAGCTGCGACGAGCCGGTGAGCGTTCTGTATCTCGACCTCGACAACTTCAAGCAAGTCAATGACGAGATGGGGCATGATGCTGGCGACCAGGTGCTCGTGACTGTAGCGAAGCGGATCACGGAGACGCTCCGCAGACATGACCAGGTAGCACGCGTCGGAGGCGACGAGTTCGTGGTCGTATTGCACCAGCTACCGGCGCCAGCAGTGGCCGAGCGGGTCGCTGATCGCATCGCCCTGTCGGTCGGTCATCCGATCGACGTGGGTCACGCCCATGTTCGAGTCGGTGTAAGCATCGGGATTGCCCACGGTCGGGCCGGCGATGGGTTCGCCCAGCTGGTCCGCACGGCTGACCGCGCCATGTACTCCGCCAAGCGTTCATGCGACCAACGTTGGTCGGTCTCACCCTCGACTTTCCGTCACTAGGGAGCCTGACAGACAGTCAGGTCGGAGGCAGCAGTGCGGGTGGAGGTGAAAGCGTGAAGGTTGCGATGGGGCGATTCATGGCTGTGCACGAATCACCGACCCCGCCGGCAGCCAACAGCTTCAGCGGGCCAGATCGAGCCGTCCGCGACGGGCACGGTGCCGAGGCCACCGCACGACTTGGTGGTCCTTGCTGCGATCCCCGATCGTCCTCGTGATTGCAGACTCGAGCTCGACCGCTCTGTTCAGGAGCTCGCCGGCACGGTGAACGAGCCCGTCGGGCATCTGTCCCAGGGGCGGAGTCAGCGGCCTCAGCTGTGCGGGTACGCAGCCCGTCCCTGCCGTGAGCTGCTCTTCGGCCAAGGTCAGGTTGGCTTCGAAGTCGTCGAGCACCTGGATCCAGCCGTGCATGTTCGGAACTTCTTGCCGGTCGGAGCGTCCTCGCTGGTCCCCGTTCACGCCGGAGGTGGCGGCGTCATGTCGTCGACCCTGTTCCGCATCGGTTGCAGAATCGCCACCACCCAGAGGTGTGGCGTCTGGACTGCCTGAGGGCGTGCCAGCGGCTTGCCGTCGACCGGCGCCTCGGGCTCGTCCTGGATCTGCTGTACGGCGACGACCCGCATCGACTCGCCTCACGACTCGTCCCACGACTCATCGGCAGTCCCGTCGTCTGAAGGACCAGGGGCAGCGACCCCGTGGGCGAGCCCGTCGTCGACGACGAGACGGAGCTTGGGTTCGTGGCTTCGGTCGACCGGGCTCAACGGTGCGATCTGGGAGAGTACCGAGGCGCGAAACTCGACGACGCGCTCGATCACTTCGGCGACACTTTCACCAATCAGCAGCTTCGTGCCGTCGACCAGGGTCAGGAGTGTTTCCGGGGTTTCCTCCACCCGCTGGATCAGATCGGGGTTCAGGCCGAACGGCTCTCCGCTCAACCGACTCACGCGGATCATCGGTCGAGCCCCTCCTTTCCGTATGTCACGGCGCCATGCCGCTGCCAAGAAGTGTCGGAACGTCCCGTTCACCCATGAGTGCCGGCCATGAGAACGGGACGTTCAGCCCGCCCAGGCCGCAGTCATCAGGCTCAGCGCAGGAAGTGGATCAGGGTCGAGAGCTCCGCGCGCGAGGGCGAGGCGAGGGACGCCTCGAGTGAGGTCTGCGCGGTCCGCAGCTCCACCAGGGCCACGGTCCGATCCGCGTCCACGAGCCCGCTCGCCTCCGCCCGGGCGTCGACGGTGGGCTCTGCGGCGGTGAGCTCGCTCAGCGCCGCGCGCGTGCCTTCGAGGCCACGATGGAGCAGCCGTCGCACTCGTTGGCACAGATCCGTCACGCGATCGACAACCGGAAGGAGGGAGGCGCGGTGATCGGAGAAGATCAGGCCCCAGGGTTCGGGAGCGACCGCCGCCAGGTCTCGTAGCGATGCGTCGACGGGGAGCGCAAGCGCCGGCGCCCACTCCGCCACGAGCGCTGCCCGCTCCGTGTCGGTCGCCGAGATGGCCTCCAGCGTCTCTCGCGCCTCGTCGGCTACCCGGTGAACCCAGCGGTCCCGGCCGGCCAACAGGAGGAGGACCTGAGTCTCCAGGCGGAACTGCAGATCGTCGAGCAGCTCACGATGGCGCCACAGAACCAGTCCGAGATCGAGAAGTCCACGGGCATCGAGCGCGAGAGAGCGCATCGGAAAGGCATCGGCGGAACGTGACCGATGTTGAGCGCAGAGTGGGGCCGATCCCCAGTTCAGCCCATCCGCGAGCGTGAGGAGGTGCCCCGGTCGGCCAGCCGTTCCTCGAGAGTGCGGTGGGCGGCAACTGCCGCGGCGAAGGCCGCCTTGCAAGTCTGTGACGACGCGGCGCTCGGATCGCGATCCTGATCATCGATTGCTTCGCGGATCATCTTCAGAGCGGCTCCCTTCAGCTGCGACGCGCGGGACTGGGTGACGCCGAGGAGCTCACCGAGTTGGGTGATCGACCGACCCTCGAAGAAGTACCCGACAACGACGATGCGGTGGCGCTCCGGCAGGAGGCGAATCGCCTCTCGGAGACAGGCGTGCAGCTCACCGGCCTCGAGCGCCTCGAGGGGGCCGTCAGCGGAATCGGCAACGGTGTCGGCTACGGCCCACGAACCCGCCTCGTGGTGGGCGATCGGTCTGTCCAAGGAGTCGATGTGTCCCTTGTGAACTTTGTGCCGCAGCGTGGTGATCTCGGCGACGGACAGCCCCATCTCCTCGGAAATCTCGTCGGTGTTCGGTACTCGCCCCAGCGAATGCGTGAGACCGGCTTCGACATGGGCGAGGGCGCGCGCCGACGATCTGAGGGAGCGGGGTGCCCAATCCGCCTTTCGCAGTACGTCGAGGATCGCTCCCTCGATACGACGACCGACGAACGTCGAGAAGGCGATGCCGCGCGTGGGGTCGAAGTTGCGAGCGGCCTCGGTCAGGCCGAGCAGCCCGGCCTGGACCAGATCGTCGCGGTCGAAGTGCGAGGGGAATCCCGCCGACACCCGCCTGACGATGTGCTCCACGAGGGGGATGTTCTTCTCGACCAGCTCGTTGACCGACGCCGATTCAGTATTCCGGGCGGGCGGGACGCGCCTCGGTCCGAGAGGGCGGACCCTTGGTCTCATCTCGATACTCCCTTTCGGTAGCCTTCGAAAGTCGCCCGGAGTGTCGGTTGTCGATGGAGATCGTGTTCGGTGATAACGGTCGGCACGCGCGTGCCAAGAGTTCGCGACTATCGGAGACACTTGTCCCGAATTGGGCCGTACGACCCACGGCGCGAGCCACCCCACTGCCAATGGCGTGAGCCGACTACCCGGTCAGCCGCGGAACCACGTCTCGTCGACGGTCGGCAGCCCGTACACGGCGGTCCACGGCCGGGCCGCGGCCGCCACGCGCCGTAGCTCGGCGAAGCGGGGAGCGACCACCTCCTGGATCACCGCCGGTCGCGACGCCGGTGGCGCGGCCAGTGCCTCACGCCAGACCGCCCGCCCGACCATGAACCCCGAGCACCCGGCCTCGCAGGCAACGGCGAGCTGATCGGCGAAGACCGGGAACGGGTCCCCGCCCGACAGCAGCGCCCACGGAACCGCGGCCGCCTCGTCGAGCTCGGCGCAGGCGTCGCGCCAGCGGCCCCGATCGGTGTCGCCGTTGGCGACCGGGAACGGCTGCTTCAACACGTCGGGCCCGAGCCGGCTCAGCCGGCGCGCCGTCTCGACGATCACGGCCGGCCGGTCCTCGGGGGCGCAGTCGTACGGCAACGGCTCGAGGAACAGCGGGAGGTCCTGGGCGGCGCAGTCGGCGACGACCTGCTCGACGAGCCGCTCCTGGCGCTCGGCCGCGTCGGCGACGTCGGGGTTGTAGTAGATCAGCAGCTTGGCCGCAGCGGCGCCGAGGCGGGCGGCCTGGCCGACGCTCCACCCCTCCAGCAGGTCGGTGCGGCGAGCGTGGGGATCGCCGTACCCCTGCGCCTCGAGGGCGCACATGAACCCGACCCCGGGCGACAGCGCGCCCGACACCACCGCCTGGGCGGCGCTGTAGACCGGGTCGAGCATGACCCCGGTCGCCATCTCGCTCAGACCTCGCACGAGGTCGAGCTTGAACGACGTGAGGGCCGCGGCCGGCACCTCGTCGGGCCGATCGGGATCGAGCTCGACCCGCAGCGAGTCGCGGTGGTCCGCAGCCAGGACCATGAAACGACCGTCGGCGTCGGCGAGGGTCTGGAGCCGGCGCGCCTTGCCCGGTGAGATCGGGGTCACGAGCGACCGGCCTGCACCCGTCCCACGATCGGCAGCTCCCAGGCGTCGCGGTCCCAGTCCTCTTCGATCCACGTGTAGGCGGGGTGGAAGCACGGGGGCGTCACCCGCTCTCCGTCGACCAGCTCGCCTGCGAGGTAGTTGAGGAAGTACACGTGCGATCCCGGCGCGGCGGCACTGGAGTGATACCCCTTCGTCACCAGCACCAGGTCGCCGTCGGCGGCCACGAACGTCTCGTCGAAGGGCTCGTCGACCCGCCAGTTCCGGTGGATCGCGAACCCGTCGGCCGGATCGGTCCGGAAGTAGTAGATCTCCTCGAGGTAGGGCGAGCCGTCGAAGCCGTCGTGGCAGTGCGGGGGCCAGCCCGACCACGATCCCCTCGGGACGTAGACCTCGTACAGGATGAGCCGCTCGGCCGGCAGGGGTGCGGCGAGGATGTGGTTCACCTGGCGGACCGCGCCGCCCCCGCCCCGGATCTCGACCTTCATCTCGTCGGGCGCGAACCTCCGTGCCTCGTAGCGGCCCTCGGCCGGGGCGCCGCCGATGGCGACCTCGGCCTCGGTCGTGGCAGTGATCTCGAGCCGCCCGCCCGGCGGGACGTACAGGACGTGAGGAAGCTCCTCGAACACGCTGGTTCGTGACAGCTCGTGGGCGACGCCGTCGACCTGCGCCTCGACCCTCCCCCGCAGGGGCACCACCGCCACCTCCTGCCCGGCCCTCTCCTCGCGGTGGACGTCGCCGACGTCGAGGCGTACGACGCTGAAGCTCAGGTAGTCCCATCCGGCGGTGATCGGGGTGACGTCGAGGACGACTCCCGTGCCGCGTCCGGGGCTCAGGTGGTGGGTCACGATCGGTCTCCCAACGACGTGATGAACCCAGTCTCCAACTGCGAACGGAGCTCTGCCAACACGGCGTCGACGCCGGGGAGGCGGTAGCCGAGCACCTCGGCCGTGTGGTCGGCCGACAGGCTCGTGTCGACCGGCACCGGGACACCGGGCATCACGTCCGGGTCGGGTGGGCCCGACTCGATCAGCGAGGCGTCGAGCCCGAAGGCGGTCGCCGCCCGGTGGGCCAGATCGAGCCGATCCACGGCCTCACCCCCGCAGCAGTGGAAGATCCCTGCGCAGTCCCGATCGATCAGGCCGGCCATCATGAAGGCGGACTCGCTGGCCAGGCTCGGCGTGGCGACCAGGTTGACGTCGGGCCCATCCCACACGGTGAAGCGACGGCCGGCACGCAGGGCGTCGACCAGCGAGACGACGAAGTAGCCGAACCCGCGGTCCTGGGCGCGCGGCGCCTCGGGCCGGGCCCAGTGCACGCCGTTCACGCCCGACACCCGCGCCACCGCCGCGCCCCGCCCGACCTCGAGGGCCACGATCTCGCTGGCCATCTTCAGCACGCCGTACAGGTTGACCGGGTTGGGTGGTGTGCTCTCGTCGGCGAGGTGCTGGGTGCCGTCGAAGACCCAGTCGGTGGAGACGAGCACCAGCTTGGCCCCGACCTCGTTGGCCGCCAGCGCCAAGGCGCGGGTCGACCCGACGTAGGCCTTCCAGGCCCGGTGGCGGTCGGCGACCATGGCGTCGAAGTCGTTGAGGATCGCGCAGTGCACGATGGCGTCGGGCTGCTCGGCCAGCACCGAAGCCCGCACCGCAGCCGGGTCGAACACGTCGACGACGTCCCACCGGTGCCGCACGTCGCCCGACGCATCGGCCGGACGCC
>JBFJYB010000033.1:0-11947 GCA_041622835.1 Acidimicrobiales bacterium
GTTGGGGTTCATGCCCTACATCACCTCGTCGATCATCATGCAGATCCTCGGGGTGGTCGTGCCTCGCATCGAGCAGTGGCAGAACCAGGGCGCGATCGGGCAGCGCAAGATCACCCAGTGGACGCGCTACATGACCGTCGGCCTGGCCCTCGTGCAGAGCACCGGCTTCGCCTTCCTCTTCCACAACGGCGGCGGCGGCTTCGGCGCCGGCGGTAGCACGACCGGTGCCAGCATCGACCTGCTCCCGCAGTTCACCGCACCGCGCGTGGCGCTCGTGGTGCTCACCCTCACCGCCGGCACCGCCCTGCTGATGTGGATGGGCGAGCTGATCACCCAGCGCGGCATCGGCAACGGCATGTCGCTGATCATCTTCGCCTCGGTGCTCAGCAGCATGCCGGCCCAGCTCTCGCTCATCAAGGCCAACTCCGGGCTCGACGCCATGGTCGGCGTGCTCATCATGTACACCGTGCTGCTCGTCGGCATCGTGTTCGTCGAGAACGGCCAGCGCCGCATCCCGGTCCAGTTCGCCAAGCGGCAGGTCGGCCGGCGCATGTACGGCGGCACGAGCACCTACATCCCGCTGAAGGTGAACCAGTCGGGCGTGATCCCCATCATCTTCGCCAGCTCGGTGCTCTACCTCCCCCAGCTGGCCTCGGTGGTGCTCCCGACCGACGCCAACCCCGAGACCCAGAACTGGGGCGAGCGGGTGCAGAACTTCGTCGACGACAACCTGGCCCGGCCCGACAGCTGGGTCTACCTGCTGACCTTCGGGCTGATGATCGTCGGCTTCGCCTACTTCTACACCGCCATCACCTTCGACCCGGTCAAGCAGGCCGACACGATCCGCAAGCAGGGCGGCTTCATCCCCGGTATCCGCCCCGGCCCCCAGACCGAGCGGCACCTGGCCCGCATCCTGTCCCGCATCACCCTGCCGGGGGCACTGTTCATCGCGATCGTCGCGCTGATCCCCGCCCTCGTGCTGTCCCAGATCCTGCCGGCCGAGAGCGTCGGGGCGTTCGGGTTCAGCGGCATCTCGATCCTCATCGCCGCCGGCGTCGCGCTCGAGACGATGAAGCAGATCGACAGCCAGCTGATGATGCGCAACTACGAGGGCTTCCTGAAGTAGGCGCGATGGGCGACAACGGACACCCCGGCTCGAGCCGGCCGGTGCGGCTGGTCATCCTGGGTCGCCAGGGATCGGGCAAGGGCACCCAGAGCGAGATGCTGGTCGAGCACTACGGCACCGTCCACATCTCGACCGGTGACATGCTGCGGGCGGCGGTCGAGGCCGGCTCCGAGCTCGGGCGCCGGGCCAAGGAGATCATGGACGCCGGCGACCTGGTCCCCGACGAGGTGATGGTCGGGATCGTCGAGGAGCGTCTGGCCCAGCCCGACGTGGTCGAGCACGGCTTCCTGCTCGACGGCTTCCCCCGGACCCCGGCCCAGGCCGACGCGCTCGAGGAGATCATCGCCGACCACCCCCTCGACGCCGCCGTCAACATCGACGTGCCGGTGGCCGAGGTCACCCGGCGGATGATCGACCGGGGTCGTGACGACGACACCCCAGACGGCATCGCTCGCCGGCTCGAGCTCTACGAGCAGGAGACGGCCCCGCTCCTCGAGTGGTTCGCGGCCCGGGACCTGCTGCGCGTCGTCGACGGCCTGGGCACCGAACCCGAGGTCTTCGAGCGGGTGGTGGCGGTCGTCGACGCCGCCAGCGCTGACGGCTCCGGGTGACCGTCGCCTTCGATCATGGCGGCCGGGACCCGGGTTGGAGCGCTTCGAAGGGCCAGCTAGCCTTGACCTTCGGCCAGGTTCCGGCGCGCACGCTGGCAGTACGTGCGGCGCGCGCCGCTGGCTCTACCGACAGCTGCCCAGTACAGGGAGACCATTCTGCCCAAGTCCAAGGAAGACGCGATCGTGATGGAGGGGACCGTCATCGAGCCCCTCCCGAACGCCATGTTCCGAGTCGAGCTCGAGAACGGGCACAAGGTCCTGGCCCACATCTCCGGCAAGATGCGGATGCACTACATCCGGATCCTGCCCGGCGACAAGGTCCAGGTGGAGCTCACCCCCTACGACCTCCAGCGCGGTCGTATCACCTACCGGTACAAGTAGCCGCGTCGCCACCGCCTCGGCAGCAGAAGGCAGAAGACACAGACATGCCACCCATCGACAGGCCACCCACCCACCGGCCCGAGCCGACATGAAGGTACGACCGAGCGTCAAGCGAATCTGCGAGCGCTGCAAGGTGATCCGCCGCAACGGCCGCGTCCAGGTGATCTGCACCAACCCCCGACACAAGCAAAGGCAGGGATAACCGCCCATGGCCCGCATCGCCGGCGTCGACATCCCCCGCGAGAAGCGCACCGTGGTCTCGCTCACCTACATCTACGGAATCGGGGCCTCCGGGGCCACTGCCGTGTGCGACGCCACCGACATCAACCCCGACACGCGGGTGCGCGACCTCACCGACCAGGAGGTCGCCAAGCTCCGCGCCCACATCGAGGCCAACGTCCGGGTCGAGGGCGACCTCCGCCGCGAGGTCTCCCAGGACATCAAGCGCAAGATGGAGATCGGCTGCTACCAGGGCCTCCGCCACGGTCGCGGTCTCCCGGTCCGCGGTCAGCGGACCCACACCAACGCCCGTACCCGCAAGGGTCCCAAGAAGACCGTCGCCGGCAAGAAGAAGGTCAGGAAGTAGATGGCCAAGCCAGCCGCCGGTGGACGCCGGCCCCGACGCCGCGAGCGCAAGAACATCAGCTACGGCGTCGCCCACATCAAGAGCTCGTTCAACAACACCATCGTGAGCATCGCCGACCAGCACGGCAACGTGATCGCCTGGGCGTCGGCCGGCAACGTCGGCTTCAAGGGGTCGCGCAAGTCGACGCCGTTCGCGGCCCAGATGGCCGCCGAGCAGTGCGCCCGTCGGGCCATGGAGCACGGCGTGCGCAAGGTCGACGTCCTGGTCAAGGGGCCCGGCTCGGGCCGCGAGACCGCCATCCGCTCGCTCCAGAACGCCGGTATCGAGGTCACCGGCATCAAAGACGTCACGCCGGTGCCCCACAACGGGTGCCGGCCCGAGAAGCGGCGGCGCGTCTGATGGCCCGCTACATCGGTCCCCGGGCGCGGGTCTCGCGCCGGCTGGGCACCAACATCTGGGGCACCAAGGGCGAGACCGTCGCCCTCGACAAGCGCCCGTACCCGCCCGGCGAGCACGGCCGCACCCGCCGCCGCGGCAACGTGTCCGAGTACCTGCTCCAGCTCCAGGAGAAGCAGAAGGCCCGGTTCACCTACGGGCTCTCCGAGCGCCAGTTCCGCCGCCTCTTCAAGGAGGCGAACCGCAAGCAGGGCGTCACCGGTGAGAACATGCTGCGCTACCTCGAGCTGCGGCTCGACAACGTGGTGTATCGCGCCGGTTGGGCCGCCACCCGCCCCCAGGCCCGGCAGTTCGTGAGCCACGGGCACATCGACGTGAACGGCAAGCGGGTCACCATCCCCAGCTACCGGCTCCGCAAGGGCGACGTGGTCTCGGTTCGGCCCAAGGCCCGCGAGATGATCGTGCTCCAGTGGAACCTCGACGTGCTCGATCGCACGCCCCCCGCCTGGCTCGACCGCGGCGACTCCGAGGTGACCGTCCGAGAGCTGCCGGTGCGCGAACAGATCGACATCCCCGTCCGTGAGCAGCTGATCGTCGAGCTCTACAGCAAGTAATCCGACAAGCCCCCGACGCCCGGACCGGATCCGGGCATCACCCCCGACATGTTGCCGAGGTAACGCCATGCTGGTCATTCAGCGTCCCACCGTCGAACCGTCGACGGAGGAAGAAGACAATCGACAGATCTTCTCGATCGGACCCCTCGAGCCCGGATTCGGGCACACGATCGGGAACTCGCTGCGCCGTACTCTGCTCTCCTCGATCCCGGGAGCCGCGGTCACCCAGGTGCGGTTCGACGACGCCCTCCACGAGTTCGACACCATCGCCGGCGCGTCGGAGGACGTGACCGACATCATCTTGAACTTCAAGGACCTCGTGCTGCGCTGCCACAGCGACGAGCCGGTCGTGTTGCGCCTCGACGTTCGGGGTCCGGCCGACGTCACTGCAGCCGAGCTCCAGACCAGCTCCGAGGTCGAGGTGCTCAACCCCGAGCTGCACATCGCCACGCTCAACAGCAAGGGACGCCTCGCCGTCGACATCACCGTCGAGAAGGGCCGGGGCTACGTGTCGGCCGAGGCGTCGTCGACGGTGATCGGTGTCATCCCCGTCGACGCCATCTACTCGCCGGTCCGCCGGGTGACCTTCTCGGTCGAGCCGACCCGCGTCGAGCAGTCGACCAACTTCGACCGCCTGCTCCTCGACGTCGAGACCGACGGCTCGATCACGCCCAGGGAGGCCCTGGCGTCGGCCGGCGCGACCCTGCGCTCGCTGGTCCAGCTCGTCGAGGAGATGAGCGACGAGCCGCAGGGCCTGCAGCTCGGCGAGGTGGCGGCCGCCATCTCGGGCTCGCCCGACCTCGACCTGCCGATCGAGGACCTCGATCTCTCCGAGCGCCCGCGGAACTGCCTCAAGCGGGCCCAGGTGAACACGGTCGGCGAGCTGCTCCAGAAGACCGAGGACGACCTGCTCGCCATCACCAACTTCGGCCAGAAGTCGCTCGACGAGGTGACCGCCAAGCTCGACGAGCGTGGGCTGTCGCTGACGACCAGGGACTGATCATGCCGGCTCGACCACGCAAGGGCCGCCGCCTCGGCGGCAGCTCCCAGCACCAGAGGCTGATGATGGCCAACCTGGTCGCGTCGCTGGTCGCGGCCGAGGGCATCGTGACCACCGAGGCCAAGGCCAAGGCCCTCCGTCCGGTGGCCGAGAAGGTGATCACCAAGGCGAAGAAGGGCGGTCTGCACAACCACCGTCAGATCCTGTCGTTCGTCGGTGACCAGGAGATCGTCGACAAGCTGATGGAGGATGTCGGGCCCCGCTACGTCGACCGGCCCGGCGGCTACACGCGGATCCTCAAGATCGGGCCTCGCAAGGGCGACAACGCCCCGATGGCGCGCATCGAGCTGGTCTGAGCCGGCCGAGGTCGGCGCCCGGGTCGGGGCATGGAACTGTACGACCGGTCCTTCGACGAGCTGACCGCTCGGGAGCTCCACGACATCGTGAAGCTCCGGATCGACGTGTTCGTCGTCGAGCAGGACTGCGCCTACCCCGAGCTCGACGGCCGTGACCACGAGGCGACGACCCGCCACATCTGGTCGGTGGGCCGCGACGGGCTGCTCTGCTATCTGCGGCTGCTGCGGGAAGCCGACGGCTCCACCACCATCGGCCGGGTCGTCACCAGCCCCGACCATCGGGGCGAGGGCCGCTCGGCTCCCCTGATCGAGCACGCCATCGCCACCTCACCCGGCCCGCACCACATGAAGGCCCAGTCCCGCCTGCGCGGCTGGTACGCCCGCTTCGGCTTCGAGGTCGTCGGCGCGGAGTTCGTCGAGGACGGGATCCCCCACCTCCCCATGCGTCGGGACGGCGCCAGTGGCGCCGGCTGAGCCCGGGCAGCGGGTCAGGGTACGGCTGCTGGTCGCCTACGACGGGACGGGGTACCGCGGCTTCGCGCCGAACCGCGACGTCCGCACCGTCGGGGGCTCGCTCACCGAGGCGCTGGAGCGGGTGCTGGGGCACGAGGTCGCGCTCACGTGCGCAGGGCGCACCGACGCCGGTGTGCACGCCTGGGGCCAGGTGGTGAGCTTCGACGCCGACCCGGACCGCTTCGAGCCCGATGCGCTGCGGGCGTCGTTGAGCGCGCAGTGCGGGCCCGACGTCGTCGTTCGCGAGGTCGACCCGGTGGCGCCGGGCTTCGACGCCCGGTTCGACGCCACGTCCCGCACCTACCGGTACTCGCTCCTGAACCGGGTCGTCGGCGACCCCTTCACTCGTCACACCAGCTGGCACGTGACCGCGCCCCTCGACCTGGCCGCCATGCAGCAGGCGGCGACCGCGCTGGTCGGTGAGCACGACTTCTCGTCGTTCTGTCGCCGCAAGCTCGTCACCGGCCCCGGCGGTGGGCAGATCGAGGCCTCGCGGGTGAGGCGGGTGCACCGAGCCGGCTGGTCCGACCTCGGCGAGGGTCGGCTCCGATTCGAGATCGAGGCCAACTCGTTCTGCCAGCAGATGGTGCGCTCGGTCGTCGGCACGCTGGTGCAGCTCGGACGGGCGCCCGGCCGTGAACCGCACGAGGCGATGGTCGCCGTCATCGAGGCCCGTGACCGGGCCGCGGCCCGGACCCTGGCCCCGCCCCACGGCCTGTGTCTCTGGGAGGTCGCGTACCGCTGAGGCGCAGCCGGTCGGCGGTTGCCGGTAGGCGGCGGCGCCCGTAGCCTTGAACGTCGGCCATCGGTCGACGCCGACGGGCAATCCCGCCCAACGAGCCCGAGACCAGCCCCGAGAGAGAAGCAGGGTACGCCATCGTGTCCACCTACACGCCGAAGCTCCACGAGGTCGAGCGCACCTGGCACGTCGTCGACGCCGACGGGCTGGTGCTGGGCCGCATGGCGACCGAGGTGGCGCGCGTGCTGCGCGGGAAGCACAAGCCCACCTTCACGCCCAACCTCGACGTCGGTGACCATGTGGTGATCGTGAACGCCGACAAGGTCGTGCTCACCGCCGACAAGGCCGAGCGCAAGATCGTGTACCGCCACTCGGGCTATCCGGGCGGTATCCGCTCGAAGACCTACGCCCAGCTCCTCGCCAAGGACTCGGCGGAGGCGGTCCGCGGCACCGTCGAGGGCATGCTTCCCAAGACCCGGCTGGGGCGGCAGATGGCCAAGAAGCTGAAGGTCTACTCGGGCCCGACCCATCCCCACGGCGCCCAGGACCCGCAGCCCCTCGAGCTCGAACACGCCCGGGCGCGTTCGTGAGACTGGAATCGACGTCATGACCACGCCTCTCGTACAGACGACCGGCCGCCGCAAGCGGTCGGTGGCCCGGGTGCGGGTGACCCCCGGTTCCGGCATCATCACCGTCAACGGTCGCGCCGTCGAGGAGTACTTCCCGTCGGCGGTGCACCGCATGGAGTTCACCGAGCCCCTCCGGCTCACCGCGACCGACGACGTCTACGACATCAGCGTGTCGCTGACCGGCGGCGGCGTCTCGGGCCAATCGGGGGCCCTGCGCCTCGGTATCGCCCGGGCTCTCGTCGAGCTCGACCCCGACACCCGGGAGCCGCTCAAGCGCGCCGGGTTCCTGCGCCGCGATCCGCGCAAGAAGGAGTCCAAGAAGTACGGGCTCAAGAAGGCCCGCAAGGCCCCCCAGTACAGCAAGCGCTGACTGGGCCGCTTCCGGCCACGGCCCGATGACCCTCCGCTTCGGCACCGACGGTGTCCGGGGCCTCGCCTACGGGGAGCTGACCCTCCCCGACGTCGCCCGGCTGGCGCGGGCCGTCGCCCGGGTCCTCCCCGCCGACCGGGTGGTGGTGGGACGCGACACACGCGAGTCGGGCCCCGACTTCGTGGCCGCCCTCGCCGCAGGGCTGGCCCACGAGGGGGTCCGGGTCGGCGACCTCGGCGTGGTGCCGACCCCGACGGTGGCCTTCGTCTCACGGGTCGACCAGATCCCGGGGCTGGTGGTGTCCGCCTCCCACAACTCCTACGCCGACAACGGGGTCAAGGTGTTCGCGCCGGGCGGACGCAAGCTCGCCGACGAGACCCAGGGCGCGCTCGAAGCCGAGCTCGGCCAGCTCGGCGACGACATCGAACCGTCCGGCGCCAGCATCGCCGACGAGTCGCCCCGCGTCGCCGACTACGTCGCGTCGGTCGCGGCGTCGATCGACGGCCGGTCGCTGACCGGCCTCCGGGTGGTGGTCGACTGCGCCAACGGCGCCGCCTCCTACGTGGTCCCCGACGCCCTCGCCGACCTCGGGGCCGAGGTCGTCGCGCTGCACGCCGAGCCCGACGGCCGCAACATCAACGACCAGTGCGGCTCGACCTTTCCGGGTGACCTCCAGGCCGCGGTCGTCGCCCACCGTGCTGCCGCCGGGCTGGCCTTCGACGGCGACGCCGACCGGGTGATCGCCGTCGACGAGCAGGGTGGTCTGGTGGACGGCGACCACATCATGGCGATGGCGGCGATCGACCTCCACGCCAGGGGTCGCCTGGCCGACGACACGGTGGTCACCACGGTCATGACCAACCTCGGCTTCCGCCTCGCGATGGCCGATCGCGGCATTCGCGTCGTCGAGACTCCGGTCGGTGACCGCCACGTGCTGGCGGCGCTCGACGCCAACGGGTGGACGCTCGGCGGAGAGCAGTCCGGCCACGTGATCTTCCACGAGCTGGCGACGACCGGGGACGGCTTCCTGACCGGGCTCCAGGTTCTCGATCTCTGTGCCCGCCGCGGGGAGGCGCTGTCGAGCCTGGCCGCCGCGGCCATGACGTCTCTGCCCCAGATCCTCGAGAACGTGCGGGTCGCGACGCCGGTGCCCGACATCGCCGACCGGCTCGCCGACCAGCTCGCCGCAGCCGAGCAGCGGCTCGGCTCGACCGGCCGGGTGCTGGTCCGACCGTCGGGCACCGAACCGCTGGTGCGGGTGATGGTCGAGGCCGGCGACCAGGCCGAGGCCGAGAACCTGGTGGCCGAGCTGGTCGCCGCGGTGGAAGCGGCCGTGGCATGAGCGTCGCCGCGCCGAGGGCGGTCCTACACTCGATACCCGGGCGAGGCGGAGGCTGAGGAGACACCCATGTGCGGCATCATCGCCATCGTCCGTCGACGGGCCCGACGAGCGGTGCCGGCGGGCGACGAGATCGTCGAGCGGCTCGCCAGCGCCGAAGCGATCGCGGGCGGCCTGCGGGCGTCGGAGCGGGCCGGGTTGCCCGACGGCCTCCGGGCCATCGCCGACGCCGTCGCGCCGGCCGACGAGCTGCTGCGCGGCGTCCCTGGGGTATCGCTGCTGGTGAGCGACCGGCGCCTGACCGCCGACGTCCACGCCCGAGCCGAGCGACTCGAGCGGAGCCTCGCCGAGCTCGACCGCGAGCTCGACACGCTGGCCGCCGGCGAGGGGCTGAGCGAGCAGTTGAACGCCGCCCTGCTGGCCGCCAAGGACGCGGTGTGGCCGGTCGGGCACGACCGGGTCCGAACCGCCCGAGCGGTGGCCGACCTGGCCGGCGCAGGAGCCGGCGGGGCGGCCATCGAGGTCTTCACGTCGGTCCAGCAGGCGCTGTCGGCGCTGGAGCGGCTCGAGGTCCGGGGTCGCGACTCGGCCGGGATCCACCTCCTGGTGCGGGGCCACGGGCTCGACGTCGAGCGCGGCCAGCTCGCCGGCGCCATCCACGATCGCGCCGACGACCCGCTCTTCCGGTCCGGTGCCATCCGGGTGGCCGACGGCTGCCTCGGGTTCGTCTACAAGGCCGCGGCCGAGATCGGCGAGCTGGGCGACAACGTCCGTGAGCTCCGCGAGGCCATCGCGGCCGACGACATCCTCCATCAGGCCCTGACCGCGGACACGGCCGAGGCGGTGGTGCTCGGGCACACGCGCTGGGCGTCGGTGGGCATCATCTCCGAGCCGAACGCTCACCCCCTCGACTCGCTCCAGAGCGGGCGAGCCACCACCCCGTACGTCGCGGCGGTCCTCAACGGCGACGTCGACAACTTCGCCGACCTGAAGGCCGCCGACGCCTTGAGCATCGCCACGCCGATCACGACCGACGCCAAGGTCATCCCCACCCTGATCTCCGAACGCCTCGCCGCCGGCGTCGACCTCGACGAGGCCTTCCGGTCCTCGGTCGCTCGCTTCGAGGGCTCGGTGGCCATCGCCGCCGGTTCGGTCGCCCGGGCCGACGGGCTGCACCTGGCGCTGCGGGGCAGCGGCCAGGCTCTCTACGTCGGCCTGGCCGAGGACAGCTACGTGGTGGCCAGCGAGCCCTACGGCCTGGTGGAGGAGACGTCCACCTACCTTCGGCTCGACGGCGAGACCCCGGCCAATCCCGAGAACCCCACCACCAGCCGCGGCCAGATCGTGTCGCTCGCCGGATCGGAGGCCGGCACCCTGGCCGGCATCACCCGCTGGAGCTACGACGGCACCGTCGTGCCGGTGTCGGGCGACGACCTGGTCCGAACCGAGATCACCACCCGCGACATCGACCGGGGTGACCATCCCCACTTCCTGCTGAAGGAGATCAGCGAGGCGCCCACCTCGTTCCGCAAGACCCTGCGGGGCCGGATCATCGAGCGGGACGGGTCGCTCACGGTGCAACTCGGCGACGCGACGTTGCCGGGGGAGATCCGAGCCGCGCTGCGCGACGGGTCGATCTCGGCCATCGAGGTGGTGGGCCAGGGCACCGCGGCCGTCGCCGGCCAGAGCGTGGTCCATGCCCTGCGCCGGGAGCTCGAGGGCTCGGCGGTCACGGTCACGGCCCGGCTCGCCACCGAGCTCTCGGGCTTCGCGCTGCGCAACGACATGGCCGACACGCTGGTGATCGCCATCTCGCAATCGGGCAGCACCACCGACACCAACCGCACGGTCGACCTGGTCCGTTCCCGGGGGGCCCGCGTCGTCTCCATCGTGAACCGACGGGGCAGCGACCTCACGGACAAGTCCGACGGGGTGCTCTACACCTCCGACGGCCGCGACGTCGAGATGTCGGTGGCGTCGACCAAGGCCTTCTACTCGCAGATCGCCGCCGGCTTCCTGTTGGCTGCGGTCATCGCCGACGAGGTGCTCGGGCCCGGGACGCGGGACAAGGCGCGCCAGGCGCTGCTCCGAGCCCTCCTGGAGCTCCCCGAGGCCATGGAGGAGGTCGTTGCCAGCCGGGCCGCCATCGGCGACGCGGCGCGCCGGTCGTGCCTCAGCCGCCGCTACTGGGCGATCGTCGGCAACGGGCGCAACCGGGTGGCCGCCGAGGAGCTGCGCATCAAGCTGTCCGAGCTCTGCTACAAGTCCATCGCCTGCGACGCCACCGAGGACAAGAAGCACATCGACCTGTCGTCGGAGCCGATGATCCTGGTGTGTGCCGCAGGGCTACGGGGGTCCACCGCCGACGACGTGGCCAAGGAGGTCGAGATCTACCGGGCCCACAAGGCGGCGCCGGTCGTGATCACCGACGAGGACCTGGGCCGGTTCACCAGCGCCATCGACGTGATCCCCGTCCCGGCCGTGCACGGGTCGGTTGCGTTCGTCCTCTCCGCCATGGCGGGCCACCTTTTCGGCTACGAGGCGGCTCGGGCCATCGACGAGCAGGCTCAGCCGCTCCGAGAGGCGCGGGTCGTCATCGAACACGCCCTCGACGACGAGCTACATGGCGACGAGCTGCTCGAGCACCTCGCCAGCGAGCTGGCCGCCCCGGCCCGGCGCTACTTCGACGGGCTGCGACGCTCGCTCTACGACGGTCACCTCGAAGCCAGCACGGCAACCCGGCTCGTCGCGGCGCTGCGATATGCAGTCGGCATCGCACCGCTCGACTCGTACCAGATCGACCATGGCAAGGTGGGCACGCCGGGGGTCGTGGTCGAGGACCTGACCGAGGCGCTCACCCTCGCCATCGGCGAGCTGACCCGCCCCATCGACGCCATCAAGCACCAGGCCAAGACCGTGACCGTCGGGATCTCGCGAGCCGACGAGACGTTGCTGCAGATCCCGCTGGTCGAGGCGGTCCTCGCGGCCGGGTCGCCCCGCGACAGCCTCAGCTACCGCTCGCTGCGCACCCTGGCCAGCCTCGACCCCGCCATCTCGGAGGTCACCGGCTTCACCCGGTACCGGGTCGAGGGCGACGTGGCGGGATCCGACGCCGAGACCAACGTGGTCGACCGCGGCGGCGTCAGTGTCGGGCTGATCTCCCGTACCGCGACCGAGCCGCTGTTGCGTGGCACCAAGCACCAGGTGGCCACCGACCAGGAGGTGCTGGTCACCGCGGGCCGGCGGGACGGGCGCACCATCGTCATCGTCCCCGAGGTGAAGGACAA
>JBFJYB010000034.1:0-11929 GCA_041622835.1 Acidimicrobiales bacterium
CGGAGGGCCAGATCGGCTGGATCCCGTACATCCTCGAGCGCTGCGACGACGTCTGGCGCGAGCACCGGGCGTGGGGCGGGGTGCGCGACACGATCCCCGAGCCCCCGTCGACGTACTACTACCGCCAGATCTACGGGTGCTTCTTCCGCGACCAGCACGGCCTCGACAGCCTCGACAAGGTGGGCGTCGACAACGTGACCTTCGAGACCGACTACCCCCACACCGACTCGACCTGGCCCGACACCCTCGAGGTCGCCACCGCGATGATGGGCCACCTGCCCGCCGACGTCGTCTACAAGCTGGTCCGCGGCAACGCCGCCCGCATGCTCTCCCTGGATCTCCCTGGATAAGAGGGCGAGGCGGGTCAGGGGGCGAGGAGACCGACGTTGGTGCGGGCCCGGGTGTAGGTGGCCGACGCCACCTCGCGAGCCTTGTCGGCGCCGAGGCGCAGCAGGCGCCGGGTCTCGGCCGGGTCGGCGGCCAGCTCGTCGAAGCGCTGCTGGATGGGCCGGAGCAGCTCGACGATCGCCTCGGCAGTGTCGGACTTGAGCGGCCCGTACTGGTCGTAGCGGCCGGCCAGGTCGGCGGGTGGCTCGCCGACGGCCGCGCCGAGGATCGACAGCAGGTTCGACACACCGGGCTTGGCGTCGGGGTCGTAGCGGACCTGGGTGTCGCTGTCGGTGACGGCCCGCTTGAACTTCTTCTCGACCGCCTTCAGGTCGTCGAGGATGTTCACCGTGCCGGCGGAGTCGGTCGACTTCGACATCTTGGCCTCGGGATGCTGGAGGTCCATGACCCGGGCGCCGGTGGCCGGGATCACGTGCTCGGGCACGACGAAGGTGTCGCCGTAGCGGCCGTTGAACCGCTCGGCGATGTCGCGGGTGAGCTCGATGTGCTGGCGCTGGTCGTCGCCGACCGGCACGAGGTCGGTGTCGTACAGCAGGATGTCGGCGGCCTGGAGGGCGGGGTAGGTGAACAGGCCGGCCGAGATGAACTCGGTTCGCGCCGACTTGTCCTTGAACTGGGTCATGCGGCGCAGCTCACCGAAGCTGACCGTGCACTCGAGCAGCCACGAGAGCTGGGCGTGCTCGGCGACGTGGCTCTGCACGAACAGCGTGCTGCGCTCGGGATCGATCCCGACTGCGATCAGAAGCTGGGCCAGCTCGACGGTGGCCCGCTCGAGCTCGGCGGCGGACTGCGGCAGCGTGACCGCGTGCAGGTCGACCACGCAGTAGACGGCCTCGTGCTGGGACTGATGGTCGACCCAGTTCTGGAGGGCGCCCAGCAGGTTGCCGAGGTGCAGGTCGCCCGAGGGCTGGATGCCGCTGAACACGCGTGCCATGGGCGGCGATGGTAGGCGAGCGACCCCGGCCGACCCTCGCATTTGGCGATCACCGAAACAGGCGGTGGACGACCCTATGCTCGGGCCCGGTGCTGTTCACCGAGGGAACCCGCGACGCGGGCTACGACGTCGAGACGCCGGTCTTCACCGGCCCGTTCGACCTGTTGCTCCACCTGATCGTGCGGGACGAGGTCGACCTGTACGAGATCTCGCTCGGCGAGATCGTCGACGCCTATCTCGCCGAGCTGGCGCGGATGGAGGTCCTCGACCTCGAGGTCGCCACCGAGTTCCTGCTCATCGCGGCCACCCTGGTCGAGCTGAAGAGCCGCCGGCTTCTGCCCGATCGCGGCCGGGGCGACCTCGACGACGAGCTGGCGATCTGGGAGGAGCGGGACCTGCTGCTCGCCCGGCTGCTCGAGTGCAAGACGTTCAAGGATGCGGCCCGCGAGCTCGAGCGGCTGGCCCAGGAGGCGGCCCGCTCGTACCCGAGGACGGCCGGCCTCGAGGAGCGCTTCATCGGGCTGCTGCCCGACGTGATGGAAGGGGTCACTCCCGACGAGCTGCGTGAGGCCTTCGGCCGGGCCATCACGCCCCGGCCGGTCCCCACCGTCGATCTCGACCACATCGCCCCGATCGGCGTCAGCGTCGCCGACGCGGTGGCCGACCTGATCACCGAGCTCCCCGAGCGGGGTCGCACCACGTTCCGCCAGCTCACGGCGTCGTTCGTCGACCGGATCGAGATCGTCGTCCACTTCCTGGCGGTGCTCGAGCTGTACAAGCTGGGGCTGGTCGAGCTGACGCAGGTCGAGACGTTCGGCACGATCACCGTCGACTGGGTCGGCGACGACGACGCGGTCGAGCTGGCGGCGCTCGACGTCTACGAGGGGTAGCCATGGCAGACGACACCACATCCGACACCGTCACCGACGAGGCGAGGCGCGCCTTCGAGGCCGTGCTGATGGTGGCCGACCAGCCGGTCGACCCGCAGCTACTGGCCCAGCTCCTCGAGCTGCCGCTGGACGAGGTCGAGGCCATGTGCGCCCGCCTCGGCGAGGAGTACGAGGCCGACGGTCGGGGCTTCGTCCTGGCCAGGGTGGCCGGCGGGTACCGGTTCCAGAGTCACCCCGACCTTGCGCCCTACGTCGAGCGGTTCGTGCTCGAGGGCCAGACCGCCCGGCTGTCGTCGGCCGCGCTCGAGACGCTGGCCATCGTGGCCTACAAGCAGCCGATCTCGCGGGCCCAGGTGTCGGCCATCCGCGGGGTGAACGTCGATGCGGTGATGCGCACGCTGCAGGTTCGGGGCCTGATCTGCGAGGTCGCACGCGACCCGGGGCCGGGAAACGCGGTGATGTTCGGCACGACCAGCCACTTCCTCGAACGCCTCGGGCTCGACTCGTTGGACGAGCTGCCCGCGCTCGGTGCCTACGTTCCCGGAGCCGACGTCGTCGAGGCGCTGGAGCTGAGCCTGCTCCCCGAGCGACCGTCCACCCGCACCGCCGCCGCTGTCTCCGAGGGCGGAGCGGCTGACGACGAGGTCGTGATCGACCTGACGGTGCTCGACGACGGCGATCCCCGAGGCTGAGTTGGCGCGGCCCGGCGAGGGCGAGCGCCTCCAGAAGGTCCTGGCCCGAGCGGGCGTCGCCAGCCGACGCGCCGCCGAGGAGCTGATCGCCGACGGCCTGGTCACGGTCAACGGCGAGGTGGCCGAGCTGGGCCGCCGGGTCGACGTGGAGCACGACCGGGTCGAGGTGGACGGGGTCGCCGTCGGCGTGCGGCCCGACCTCGTGCACTACCTGCTCAACAAGCCGCGTGGTGTCATCTCCACCGCCGACGACCCGCACGGCCGGCCGACCGTGGTGAACCTGGTGCCGCCCGAGCCCCGGGTGTTCCCGGTGGGTCGTCTCGACGCCGACACCGAGGGCCTCATGCTGCTGACCAACGACGGCGACCTGACCCACCGGCTCACCCACCCCTCCTTCGGCGTCGAGAAGGAGTACCTGGCCGAGGTCGAGGCAACCGGGGCGGTGTCGCGGGCCGCACTCCGGGCGCTGCGCGAGGGGGTCGAGCTCGACGACGGCCCGACGGCACCGGCCCGGGCGTCGCAGCCGTCGCCCGGCGTTCTGCGGCTGATCATCCACGAGGGCCGCAACCGCCAGGTGCGACGGATGTGCGAGGCGGTCGGCCACCCGGTTCGCCGGCTGGTGCGGACCAGGATCGGGCCGCTCGCCGACCGCTCCCTGAGGCCGGGGGAGTGGCGCCGACTCGAGCCGCGAGAGGTGCGTGAGCTCGAGCGAGCGGCGTCGGGAGCCGTCGAATCCGGGAGCGGCGAACCCGCAGACCAGCAGTAGCATCGGCCCGGTGTCACGAGCCGTCCGGGCGCTGCGAGGCGCGACCACCGTCGACCTCGACGCCGCCGACCACGTCGACGAGCGGGTCCGTGAGCTGCTGCGCGAGATGCTCGACCGCAACGGGGTGGATCACGACGACCTCGTGAGCATCGTCTTCACGACGACCCCCGACATCCGGTCGCGCTTTCCGGCCACCGGGGCCCGCGGGCTGGGCCTCGGCGACGTCCCGCTGCTGGGGGCGCAGGAGCAGGACGTCGAGGGCGCCCCCGAGCGGGTGATCCGGGTGCTGATCCACGTCGAGACCGAGCGCAGCCGCGCCGACCTCCACCACATCTACCTCCACGACGCCCGGACGCTGCGAGACGACCTTGCGCCATGAGTGACCGGCCCGAAGCCCGCAGGGCCGGGATCGTCGGCACCGGCCTCATCGGCGCGTCGATCGGTCTGGCCCTGCGCGAGCAGGGCTGGACGGTGACCGGCGACGACCAGGACCCGGCTCGGGCCGCCGAGGCCGTGGAGCTGGGAGCGATCGACGCGGTCGGCACCGATCCCCGAGCCGCCATCACCTTCGTGGCCACGCCGGTCGGCTCGATCGTCGAAGCGGCGCAACGGGCCCTCGCCGGCCCGGGCCTGGTCACCGACGTGGGCGGGGTCAAGGGCCCGATCGCGGCCGCCGTGGCCGACCCGCGGTTCGTCGGAGGGCACCCGATGGCCGGCAGCGAGCAGGCCGGCATCACCGGGGCGAGGGCCGATCTCTTCCGCGGCGCGGTCTGGGTGCTCACCCCGAACGACACCACCGACGACGCGGCCTATGTGCAGGTCAGGAGCATCGTGTCGAGCTTCGGCGCCGAGGTCGTGGCCCTGTCGCCGTCTCGTCACGACCGGCTGGTCGCGGTCGTCTCCCACGTGCCTCACCTGGCTGCGGCGTCGCTGATGCGGGTGGCCGACGACCGCGCCGACGAGCATCGTGCCCTCCTTCGGCTGGCGGCGGGAGGGTTCCGTGACATGACCCGGATCGCCTCGGGCAACCCGGCCATCTGGCCCGACGTCTGCGCCGACAACGCCGATGCCATCGGAGAAGCGCTCGACGAGCTGATGGCCCAGCTCTCCGACCTGCGGGCCGCGATCGGGAGCGACGACCGCCGACGGGTGCTGGCGCTGCTCGAGCAGGCCCAGCGCGCCCGGGTGAACCTGCCGGTCGCGGCCGAGGCCGAGCTGGAGCTGGCCGAGCTCCGGGTAGCGGTGTTCGACCGGCCGGGTGAGATCGCCCGGGTCGCCACGCTGGCTACCGACATCGACGTCAACATCTACGACCTCGAGATCGCCCACTCGGCCGAGGGTCAGCGGGGCGTGATGATCATGCTGGTCGAGGCCCGTCTGGCCGAGCGGCTGGCCGGCGCGCTGATGGCCCACGACTACCGCCCGTCGATCCGTCCGCTGTCGTGACCGCCCCATCCGCCGCGCTCGCCATCGATCCGCTCGACGCACCGCCCGATGCCGACGTGGTGGTCCCGGGGTCGAAGAGCATCACCAACCGGGCCCTGCTCGTGGCCGGCCTGGCCGCTGGGCGCTCCAGGCTCGACGGGGTGCTCGACGCGGCCGACACCCGGGCGATGACCGCGGCGCTGCGCCAGCTCGGCGTGACGGTCGAGCCGGCGCCGGGCTCGGACGCGGTCGACGTCACGGGGGTGGGAGGTCGGCTGGCAGCGGGTCCGTGCGCGCTGTTCTTCGACCAGTCCGGGACGACCTCGCGGTTCCTGGTGCCGGCGGTCGCGCTCGGATCGGGCCACTACCGTCTCGACGGATCGGAGCAGCTCCGGGCCCGCCCGTTCGACGACCTGATCTCGACGATGCGGTCGCTGGGCATCGCCGTGGTCGAGGACGGGTTGCCGGGGCAGCTGCCGCTGACGGTGATCGCATCGGGCGTGGGCGGCGGGCGGGCCCGGGTGGCCGCCGACGTCTCGAGCCAGTTCGCGTCGGGGCTGTTGATGTCGGCGCCGTACATGACCGAGGGGTTGACGCTCGAGCTGACGAGCCGGGTCGTGTCGGAGCCCTACATCGAGATGACCGCCGCCATGATGCGGGCCTTCGGGGCCGACGTGGAGCAGGTCGCCGACGGCGAGTGGCGCGTCGCCCCAGGTGGGTACGTGGCGGTCGCCTACCGGGTGGAGCCCGACGCTTCGACCGCGTCGTACTTCTTCGCAGCGGCCGCCGTCACCGGTGGACGGGTGCGGGTCGAGGGCCTCGGCCCTGGCTCGATCCAGGGCGATGTTGCCTTCGTCGACCTCCTCGAGCAGATGGGCGCGTCGGTGACCCGCACCGAGGATTCGATCGAGGTGCGCGGCACCAAACGGCTGCGCGGGATCGACGCCGACCTACGCAGCCTCTCCGACACCGTGCCCACGCTGGCGGTGGTGGCGGCCTTCGCCGAGGGCCCGACCCGCATCGACGGGGTCGGCTTCATCCGCGGGAAGGAGTCCGACCGCATCGCCGCGGTCGTGGCCGAGCTGCGCCGATGCGGCGTCGACGCCGACGAGACTGCCGACGGCCTGGTGGTCCGGCCCGCCCCGATCCGTCCGGCCCGCATCGAGACCTACGACGATCACCGCATCGCGATGAGCTTCGCCCTGGTCGGCCTGGCGGTCGGCGGCATCGAGATCGTCGATCCGGGCTGTGTCGCCAAGACCTTCCCGGATTACTTCGCGACGCTCGACGGTCTACGGTCGCGCCAGTGAGCGACGCGTCGGAGGCGATCGAAGGCCCGCGGGGGCTGGTCATCGCCATCGACGGCCCGGCCGGTTCGGGCAAGTCGACGGTGGCCAAGCGGCTCGCCGAGCGCCTCGGTCTCGCCTACCTCGACACCGGCGCCATGTACCGTGCCGTCGCCTTCGCCGCCCTCCAGTACGACATCGATCCCGCCGACGACGATGCCGTGGGCCGGCTGGTCCAGCAGGTCGAGATCGTGGTGAAGGACGACACCGTCCACGTCGACTCGGTCGACGCGACCATCGAGATCCGGGGGCCCGAGGTGACCAGGTCGGTGTCGATCGTTGCCGCCAACCCGGCGGTGCGGGCCGAGCTGCGGAGCCAGCAGCGCGAGTGGGCGGCCGCGCATCCCGGGTGCGTCGTCGAGGGCCGCGACATCGGCACGGTCGTGTTGCCCGACGCCGACCTGAAGGTGTTCCTCACCGCTCGGGCCGCTGAGCGGGCGAAGCGCCGGGCCCAGGAGGTCACCGACCTCGACTACGAGACCGTGGCCGCCGACCTGGCCCGTCGCGACACGATCGACTCCACCCGCGAGCACAACCCGCTGGCGGTCGCCGACGACGCCATCACCATCGAGACGACCGCGCTGGAGGTCGACGAGGTCATCGAGCAGGTGCTTGCGGTCCTGCCGTCGATCTCCTGACGACCGTCGACCTCAGGCGGGGTGGCGTTCGAGGGCGGCCAGGACGTCGCTGGCGTCGAGCTCGCGGTCGTTGGCCGGCGGAGCGGCCGCGGTCGACGCGCCGAGGGTGATCGACAGCGCCTCGTCGACCGCCGCGACCAGGTCGCGAAGGTTTCGCGGCGGCGGGAAGTACTCCTCTTCGTCGGTGTAGTCGACCAGCTCGACCTCGGCGGGAGCCAGCTTGGCCAGCACGTGGTCGACCAGCTCCTCGGGGGCCGACGCGCCGGCGGTGACCCCGACGGTTCCGGACAAGTGATCGGGCAGCTCGGCCGCCTCGTTGACCCGGTAGACGTGCTGGCAGCCGGCGGCGCGGGCCAGCGCCTCGAGCGCTCTCGTGTTCGACGAGTTGGCCGAGCCGACCACGACGAGGGCGTCGCAGCGGTCGATGATCGCCAGCAGGGCGCCCTGACGGTTGGTGGTCGCGAAGCACAGGTCGCTGCGTCCGGGCATCCACAGGTCGGGGAAGCGGGCGGCGGTGGCCTCGGCCACACCTTCCCAGTCGCGGTGGCTGAGCGTTGTCTGGGCCAGCAGCGCGACCGGCTCGTCGAAGTCGGGCAGCGCGGCGACCTCGTCGACCGTCTCGACCCGGTGGATGGCGTCGGGGGCGACCGCCATGGTGCCGACCGCCTCCTCGTGGCCGGCGTGGCCGACGTAGACGATCCGGTAGCCCTTGCCCGCTCGAACCTTCACCTCGTGGTGGACCTTGGTGACGAGCGGGCAGACGGCGTCGACCATGAACCCGCCGGCGGCGCGGGCCCGGGCCACGACCTGGGGGGCCGAGCCGTGGGCGCTCAACATGATGGGGGAGCCGTCGGGGACCTCGTCGACGTCGTCGACGAACACGACGCCGAGCCGTTCGAAGCGCTCGACGACGCGACGGTTGTGGACGATCTCGTGGTAGCAGTAGACCGGCGGCTCGAAGGTGCGCACCATCCAGGCCAGAGCCTTGATCGCCATCTCGACGCCGGCGCAGAAGCCGCGGGGCGACGCCAGCAGCACGCGGTCGACGCCCTCTCGGGGGCCGGGTTCCAGGTCGGGGTCGACGGCGCTCGTTGCGGCCATGCCGTTCAGGCTATTGGCTCCCGGCGGCGCCTCGTCCGGGCGGCAGAGGTATCGGTCGCCGGTCGGTATCCTCGGCCCATGTCCGCGCCCCGGGTCGTCGAGGTCCGGCCCGGGTCGCCCGCCGAGCGGGCGCTGCTCGAGGTCGGCGACGTGCTGCTGTCGTTCAACGGCGAGCGGCCGCGCGACGTCATCGCCTACCAGCAGCTCGTCGACGAGGACCACCTCGCGATCGAGGTCGGCCGCGACGGCATCACCCTCGACGTCGAGGTCGAGAAGGCGCCCGGCGAGCCCCTGGGCGTCGACGTGCACTCGGCCCTGTTCGACCAGGTCCGCACCTGCGACAACCACTGCGAGTTCTGCTTCATCTACCAGCTCCCGCCCGGGCTCCGGTCGAGCCTGTACCTCAAGGACGACGACTACCGGCTGTCGTTCCTGTACGGCAACTACACGACCCTGACCCGCTTCACCGAGGCCGACCTCGAACGGGTCGTCACCGAGGGGCTGTCGCCCCTGAACGTGAGCATCCACGCCACCGACCCCGACGTGCGGGCCGAGATGCTGCGCAACCGGCGGGGCGGGTCGAGCCTGAGGTGGCTGCGGGCCCTGCTCGACCACGGCATCGAGGTCCACGGTCAGGTCGTGGTGTGCCCGGGGGTGAACGACGGGGCGGTGCTGGAGGACACGCTGGCCGGGATCCTCGACCGCTATCCGGAGCTGCGCACCGCCTGTGTCGTGCCGCTGGGCGTGAGCCGCTGGTCGAACGAAGCGAGGATGCGGCCGCACACCCCGGCCGAGGCGGCGGCGGTCATCGACACCGTCGAGGAGTGGCAGCAGGTCTACCGCGACCTGCTCGGCCGCCCGCTGGCCTATGCGGCCGACGAGTACTACCTGGTCGCCCGGCGTCCGTTCCCGCCCGCCGAGCTGTACGCCGACTTCCCGATGCACGAGGACGGCGTGGGCATGGTCCGCACCTTCGAGTTGGAGTGGCACGGCGAGGTCACCGAGCCGACCGGCCCGGCCCCCGGGTTCTTCGCGTGGGTCGAGGGCGCGCCGGCCACCGGCTACCGCTCGCCCCGGGTGGCCGAGCCGCAGCCGGTCACGCTGGGCCGACGGGCCGATCGCCCGGTCGCGGTGCTCACCGGCGAGTACGGCGCCGAGATCCTGCAGCCGCTGCTCGCCGAGCTCGACCGACCCGACGTGAGGATCGTGGTCGTCGAGAACCGGTTCTTCGGCGGCAACGTGGCGGTGGCGGGGCTGATGGTGGGGGAGGACCTGGCGCGCACCCTGGACCACCAACCCGACGATCCCGATCGCCCCGACCGCTACCTCCTGCCCGACGTGTGCCTGTCGCAGGGGCGGTTCCTCGACGGCCGCCGGCCCGACGAGCTGCCCCGGCCGGTGGAGATCGTCCCGACCGACGGCATCGCGTTGCGCGCCGCGCTCACGGCATGAACCGGACCGGGTCCGCGAACGGTGGCCGTCGGCCGGTGGTGGCCATCGTCGGGCGTCCCAACGTGGGCAAGTCGACGCTGCTGAACCGCATCGTCGGCCGCCGAGAGGCGATCGTGGAGGAGCGGCCCGGCGTCACCCGGGACCGCAAGGAGGTCGAGGCCGATTGGCGGGGGCACGAGTTCACGCTCGTCGACACCGGCGGGTGGCTCTCGGCGGCCGAGGGCGATCTCGACGGCAAGGTCTCACGCCAGAGCGAGCAGGCGATCGGCGACGCCGACGTCGTGCTGTTCGTGGTGGACGCCACCGCCGGGGTGATGGCCGACGACGCCAGCGTCGCCGAGATGCTGCGGCGCTCCGACACCCCGTGCCTGCTGGTGGCCAACAAGATCGACCACTCGGTTCACGAGCCGCTGATCTGGGAGCTGCTGTCGCTGGGCCTGGGCGAGCCCTACCCGGTGAGCGCCCTGCACGGCCGGGGCAGCGGTGACCTGCTCGACGCAGTGGTCGAGCACTTCCCCGAGCTGCCCGAGCCCGGCGCCGAGTCGGATGCGTCCCGGCCGTCCGAGGCGGACACCGCCGGCGAGGGCGGGGGCGAGGCCGACGACGACATCATCTCGGTCGCCATCGTCGGCCGGCCGAACGTCGGCAAGTCGACGTTGTTCAACCGGTTGGTGGGGGCCGAGCGCTCGGTGGTGCACGACCTGCCGGGGACCACCCGGGACTCGATCGACACCGTCGTCGAGACCGACCTCGGGCCGCTGCGGTTCGTCGACACCGCCGGCATGCGCCGCAAGAGCCGCATCGAGGACGGCACCGAGTACTACTCGCTCGTGCGGGCGCTCGGCTCGATCGACCGGGCCGACGTGGCGTTGCTGCTGATCGACGCCACCGAGGGCGTGACCCATCAGGACCAGCGGCTGGCCGAGCGCATCGACGTGGCCGGCTGCCCGACGGTCATCCTGCTCAACAAGTGGGAGCTGCTCGACGCCGAGGATCGGGCCGACGTCGAGCGCCAGCTCGGGCGCAAGCTCGAGTTCCTGGCCCGGGCTCCGGTGCTGAAGGTGAGCGCCCTGACCGGCTTGGGGGTGCACCGGCTGCAACCGGTGCTGGAGGCCACGATCCAGGACTACCACCGCCGGATCCCCACCCGGGCGGTCAACCAGGTGCTGCGCGCCGCCCAGGCCGCCCACCCGGCCCCCGGGGGTGCCCGCGTGCTCTACGCCCTCCAGGGCGCGTCGGATCCGCCCACGTTCACCCTGTTCGCCAACCGCACGCTGCCGCAGACCTACCTCCGCTACCTCGAGCGCTCGCTGCGCGAGGGCTTCGACCTCGGCAGCACCCCGATCAAGCTCCGCGTCCGCCGCCGCAGCGAGTAGCCCCGAGGCTCATCCGACCAGCTCAGAGCGGTTGTCGGGGGCCTATGGGGCCGGCCCGTCACCCCCCAGGGGTAGGGTTGGGGGGAATGGAATCTCCGATTCTGGCGGCCGTTGCCCTCGTCTGCCTGGCTGCAGCTGCGGTCTGGCTTCGGTCGGCTCGCTTCCGCTACCGGTTCCTGCGGCGGCTCGAGGCCCGCCGGGCCAGCGAGCGCGACTCGGCCGAGGAGGTCGACACCGCCATCACGGTGGCCCGCTCCAGCTACCGCAAGGAGCTCCACGCCGCCTCGCTCTACTTCGTGATCGCGGTGGCGGCCGTCGTCGTGGCGGTGACCGACGAGCGGGGCTGGACGGCGGTGTTCGGCGTGATCGCCATCCCGGCCATCATCTCGCTCACGTGGGGCCGCAGCTCGATCGCGGTGGCCCGGCTGACCCAGGAGCGTTACGAGATCGAGCGCCGGGCCGAGGAGACCCTCGCCCAGGAGGACCTGGCTCCCAAGGCGTGGGCCGGCCGGCTGGCGCCCGACGAGTTCCCCGACTTCACCGGGTTCGAGGTCGGCCGGGTCTACCAGGCCGGCTCGGGTCTGATGGCCGGCGACTTCTACGACGTCTTCCGGGTGGCGCCCACCCGCCTGGCCGCGGTCATCGGCGACGTGGCCGGCCACGGCATCGAGTCGTCGATCACCGCCTTCCAGGCCAAGTACCTGCTGCGCGTCTTCCTGCGGCAGTTCCGCGACCCGGCCCAAGCCCTCGAAGAGCTCAACCGCCAGATGTCGGCCACCGATCGCGGTGAGGAGTTCATCTCGCTGGTGATCGTCATCTTCGACACCGAGGCCGGCACGGTCCGCTTCGCGTCGGCCGGGCACCCCGCCTCACTGCTGTGGCACAAGCGCGAGGTCCAGCC
>JBFJYB010000035.1:0-11853 GCA_041622835.1 Acidimicrobiales bacterium
CACCGAGTGCCCGGGGCCCACGCCCTCGATGTCCATCCCGAGGTGATTCTTCAGCGGGAAGTCCCCGTCGGCGGCGCTCATCGACTTCATCGTCGCACGCGGTTGGCGTAGATTCGGCTCCTGGAGCGAGGAGCACCCGTGACCGACACCGACACCCAGGCCCCGGGGGATGCCCGCTGCCCCGGACCCAGCACCAGGGAGCTGATCTCGGCCGACGCGAGCGGTGCGGCCGAGCCGCTGCTCGAGGAGTCCTACGAGTTCCTCGGCGACGACGACATCCCCTTCGACGAGTACACCTCGGCCGACTTCGCCCGAGCCGAGCACGACCGCATGTGGTCCCGGGTCTGGCAGTGGGCCTGCCGCGAGGAGCACATCCCCGAGGTCGGCGACTACCAGGTGTACGACATCGGCGACCGGTCGGCGCTGGTGGTGCGGACGGCCCCCGACCGGATCCGGGCGTTCCACAACTTCTGCCTCCACCGCGGGACCCAGCTGAAGCCGCCCGGCTCGGCCGGCACCGCCCGCCAGCTCCGCTGCCCCTTCCATGGCTGGACCTGGTCGCTCGACGGCCAGCTCGCCGAGGTCCCGTGCCGGTGGGACTTCCCCCACGTGCGCGACGAGGACTTCGGGCTGCCGGAGATCCGGGTCGACACCTGGGGCGGGTTCGTGTTCGTCAACTTCGACCCCGAAGCCCCGCCGCTGCACGAGTACCTCGGCGTCCTCCCCGAGCACTTCGAGCGCTGGCCGCTCGAGGACCGCTACGTCGAGCTCCACGTCCGCAAGCGGCTGCCGGCGAACTGGAAGGCCGCGGTCGAGGCGTTCCTCGAGGCCTACCACGTGCTCGAGACCCACCCCCAGGGGCTGAGAGCGACCGGCGACGCCAACGCCCAGTACGACGTGTTCGGCGAGAACGTCTCGCGCTTCGTCCACACCATCGGCTATCCGAGCCCGCACATCGAGGACGACCGCCCCTCCGAGGACGAGATCCTGCAGAGCATGATGGCCCGGAAGAACCCGGGAGAGGAGCTGCCGACGATCCCCGACGGGCTACGGGCCCGCGACGTGTACGCCGCCCACATGCAGCGGGTGCTGGGCGAGCGCTACGGCCACGACTTCAGCCACCTCACCGTCAGCGAGACCATCGACTCGATCGAGTACTTCGTCTTCCCGAACGCCTTCTTCTTCCCGGGTCTGCAGCTTCCGATGGTGTACCGCTTCCGGCCCGACGGCCACGACACCGACCACTCGGTCTTCGACCTGCTGTTCCTGCGCCCGAAGCCGCTCGACGGGAAGTGCCCGCCGCCGGCGGTGCCCTACGACCTCGACGTCGACGACAGCTACACGTCGGCCCCGGGTATGGATCCGGGTCTGGGCGGGGTCTACGACCAGGACACCGGGAACATGGCCGCCCAGACCCGCGGGTTCAAGGGCAGCGTGAAGACGGGCCAGACCCTCGGCAACTACCAGGAGGTCCGGGCCCGCCACCTCCACCTCAGGGTGCGCGAGTACCTCGCACGCTGAGGTCGTCACCCTGACGGTAGGGGCGGATCGCGAGCGCTCCGGACCGGGCACTGCGGTCAGTCATACGGGAGCTCCTCGGGGCGGCAGTCCCGGTAGTCGGGCTCCGGTAGGGCATCGAAACGTATCGCGTCGATGGCGTCGCGGCCCTCGAGGATCGCCCGAGCGATTCGATGCATCCCGTCCATCACCCGCCCGTCCGGCCCCAGGATGATCGGGATCGACGGGTCGACCTGCTGAGTCAGCCGGAAGTGCTCGATCACCCGCCGCACGGTGGGCCGCTGCTCTCGATCGTCGAACCAGTACACCGTGTCGACCTCGTCGATGCCGTCGACGGGTACCTCGACGATCTCGAGGCCTCGGGTCAGCTCGATCAGCCGATCCACGTCCCAGGCGTCGAGTCCCCCGTCCGCACCCGGCCAGAAGTGATACTGCTTGCGCACCCGCCCATCCTCGCCGATCGGCGGCCCGGCGACCGCCATCGAGCCCGAGAGGAGAATCGAACTCCTGACCTATTCATTACGAGTGAATCGCTCTGCCGACTGAGCTACTCGGGCGTGGCCAAGACGCTACCAGCGCGCCGCTGCCACCCGACCCGGTCAGCGGGCCGCAACGGGCCGGGGCAGCCTCAGGAAGAGCCGCTCGAGCAGCAACGCCTCGTTGGGGTTGCGGACCAGGGCGTCGTTGGCGTGGCGAAGCTCGGCCAGGGCCCGGGTGACCTCGGTCTGGTCGTCGAGCAGGCGCCCCCTGAACCCGTCGGCGAGGATGGCGAGCCCGAAGCGGAGCTCGGCGTCTCGGACCCGACGCTTCTCACGACGATGCCGGGCCTCGATCTCGGTCCGGCCCGAGCCGCGGGTTCCGAGCTGCTCCTCCCGTGCCGCCAGGTCGTCGAGCTCGGACCGCTGGCGCTGATCGAGTGGCTCGATGGCCGCGTCGATGGCCTCACGGATCTCCGACACCAGCGACGCGACCGCCGCCCCCGTGCCGTCGAGCCGCCCGAGCGCCGTCAGCCAGAGCTGCCGGCGATGCGACAGCCCGGGGTCGTCGGCGAGGAGCTCGGCCCGGTCGACGTCGCCTCGGGCCGCTGACGCGATCTCGGCCGCGACCTCGGGGTCGATCCCTCGCGAGACCAGGTGCTGGCGGATCTCGGCCTCGGGAACCGCCCGGAACTCGACGACCGTGCACCGAGAGGCGATCGTCACGTGCTCGGGCGGTACCTCCTCGCTGAGCAGGACGAAGATCACCGACTCGGGGGGCTCCTCGATCGTCTTCAGCAGGCTGGCAGCGCCGCCGGGTTCGGCCGCGTGGAACCGGTTGCACACGACCAGCTTCCGGGTGCCCTCGACGGGGCTGCGCGACCCCTCGACGATCAGGGTCGCCGCCTCCTCGCCTCGCAGCGTCCGGCCTTCGGGCTCGTACTCGAACACGTCGGGGTGCCGGCCGTCGACGGCCAGGCGGGCGTCGCGCTCGGCGTCCGGGCCGGCTCGCCCTGGGGCGAGCACCCCGGCGGCGAACGCCCGGGCGGCCAGCAGCTTGCCCGATCCGTGGGGACCGAGGAAGAGGTAGGCGTGCACCGGGTTGGCGGTGGCGGCCCGGAGTCGCTCGACCGCCTCGGGCTGACCGATCACCCGCTCGAACCCGTCCGCGGCTGTCGGGCTCACCAGCCCAGCCGATCGTGCAGAACCGCGTCGAGACGGGCCGCGACCTCGTCCGGGGTACCGACGCCGTCGACCATCACCCACCGCTCGGCGTCGGCCAGCGCCAGCTCGTGGTACGCGGCGAGCACGTCGCGCTGGAGGTCGAGACCGACCTGCTCGAGCCGGTCGAGCGACCCGGCGAGGCGCTCCTCGGTCACGTCGGCCGGCACCTCGAGCAGCACCACGAGGTCGGGGACCAGCCCGCCGGTCGCGAACTCCGAGAGAGCGGCGACGTCGTCGACGCCGAGCTCCCGGCCGACGCCCTGGTAGGCGATCGAGGAGGCGACGAAGCGGTCGCTGACGACGTCGCGACCGGCCTCCAGCGCCGGCACGATGATCTCCGCCACGTTCTGGGCCCGCTGGGCCGCGTAGAGCAGGGCCTCGGTGCGAGCGTGCATCTCGTGGTGATCCGGGTTCAGCAGCACGTCGCGTATGCGCTCACCGATGGGCGTCCCGCCCGGCTCGCGGGTGAACATGGCGCCCCGCTGCTCGGCCACCCGGCGGGCCTGGGTCGTCTTCCCCGACGCGTCCGGGCCCTCGAACACCACGAAGCTGCCCCTGGTCACGGGCCGGCCTCCTCCGACGCGCGCTCGCCGAGCCGGAGCGAGTAGAGCGCCAGCACGCCGGCCAGGAGGATGATCAGCGCGGCCAGCCACAGCGTGAGCCGCACTCCGGGGATGGCCACGTCGAGCCCGAGAACGTCGATGTCACCATCGAAGTACCGGTCCGACAGCCCGTCCAACAGGGCGGCGAGGAACGGGCCGATCGCGAACGCGATCAGGATGCAGAGGCGCACGAGCGTGTAGAGCGCGCTGAAGATCCGGCCGCGGAGCTCGTCCTCGACCGTCTCGTGGAGCAGGGTGAAGCCGAGCACGTAGACGCCGCCCGCACAGATGCCGAGGGCACCGACGAGCACGACCGTCGCGGCGAGCGACGACATGGCGGCCGCGAGCAGCAGCGAGAACCCGGCTCCGAACACCGCTCCGACGAACCACGAGACCTTGCGGATGCGGCCCTGGAACACGCTGAGCAGGACGATCCCGACCGCGACGCCGAAACCGAGCGCGGTGATGAACGAGCTGAACCCGGCCAGACCGGCTCCGAGCACCTCGATCGAGAAGACGGGCCCGAGCGGCACGAGCATCCCGCCCCCGATCAGGCCGGTCGCCAGCCCGACGTTGACGGCCCGGACGACCGGGTCGATGAAGATGAACTCCCATCCTTCCTTCAGCTCACGGAACGTCTGACCGAAGTCGATCCGTCGGCCGGAGCTGGTACGGCGCCGCTCCTCCTTGGGTCGAGAAGCGAGCCCCAGCGTGGCGATCAGCGCGGCCGATGCGAGGAAGGTGATCGAGTCGACGTAGAACGCCAGCGACTCCTGGTCGATGCGCAGGGCGTCGAGCGCCGAGACCTTCTCGAGCTGGGTGGCCAGCTTCGCCAGCCCGATGGCCATGGCGGACGCGACCGGGAAGGTGCCGTAGGCCGCGACCAACGAGAGCGAGTTGGCGGCCGTCAGCTGGTCACGCGAGACGATGTTGGGTACCGAGGCCTCCTTGGCCGGCGACCAGAGGAGGGTGAAGACCTCGAGCACGAGCGAGGCCACGACGAGCTGCCACACGGTGTCGACGAAGGCCAGGCCGGCGAGCACCGCCGCCCGGGACAGGTCGCACACCACCATGACCTTCTTGCGGTCCCAGCGATCGACGAGCACGCCGGCGAGCGGGGCGAGGAAGAAGCCGGGGACGATGCGGGCTGCGACGACGAAGCCGACCGCAGCCTCGGGGGTCCCGCCGCCGACGCGGGCCGCGGTGATCGTGATGGCGATGAAGCCCAGCCAGTCGCCGGTCGCCGAGACGACCTGCGCGACCCAGAGTCGGAGGAACTGCCTCGACCGGAAGATCGACAGCGAGGAGTCCCGGTCGGCCCCACCAGCTCCGTCCCCGGAGTCCCCGCCGGCGAGCGCGGCGTCCTCGGTGCCGGCGACGACTCGACGCGCTGGCGGTGAGCCGGGCTCGGGGTCGGTCGCCGTCACCGGCCCGGTCAGCCCGTGTCGCCAGCTGGCGTCGCCGGGCTCTTCTTCGGAGCGGTGCTCGTCTGCTTCGTGGCCGGGCTCTTCTTCTTGGCGGTGCTCTTCTTCTTGGTACTGCTCTTCTTGGCCGGGCTCTTCTTGGCGGTGCTCTTCTTGGCGGTGCTCTTCTTGGCGGTGCTCTTCTTCTTGGCACTGCTCTTCTTGGCCGGGCCCCGCTCGCGTCGCATCACCAACAGCTCGGCGGCCCGCTCGTCGGTCAGCTCTTCGACCGTGTCGCCCTTGCGCAGCGACGCGTTGTACTCGCCGTCGGTCACGTAGGGGCCGAAGCGGCCGTCCTTGACGATCATCTTCTGACCCGACACCGGGTCGACGCCGAGCTCCCGCAGCGGCGGCTTCGCCTGTTGGCCCCGGCGTAGCTTGGGCTGGCTCAGGATCGCCAGGCACTCCTCGAGCGTGATCGTGAGCAGCTGCTCCTCGTTCTCGAGGCTGCGGGAGTCGGATCCCTTCTTCAGGTAGGGCCCGTACCGACCGTTGTGGACCGTGATCTCCTCGCCGTCGGCCGGGTCGACGCCGACGACCCGGGGCAGGCTCAACAGCTCGAGCGCCGCGTCGAGGGTCAGCCGCTCCACCGTCATGGTCTTGAACAGCGACGCCGTCTTCGGCTTCTCGGCCCCGTCCTCGATCTCGCCCAGCTGGACGTAGGGGCCGAACCGGCCGGCCTTGGCGTAGACCGTGAGGCCGGTCGCCGGATCGACGCCGATCTCGCGATCGCCGCTCGGCGCCTCGAGGAACTCGATCGCCTTGTCGATGGTCAGCTCGTCGGGGGGGATCTCGTCGGGGATGCTGGCGGTCTGCTCGCCCCGCTGGACGTAGGGCCCGTAGCGGCCCACCCGCCCGACGACGGCCTCGCCGTCGGCGTCGACGCCGATCGGGATCGAGTTGATGGCGCGGGCGTCGATCTCGCCCAGGCGCTCCGACACCTTGGCCCGCAGGCCAGCGTCGTCGTCGCCGCCGAAGTAGAAGCGCGCGAGCCACGGGATCGCCTGCTCGGACCCGGTCGCGATGTTGTCGAGGTCGTCCTCCATGCGGGCCGTGAAGGCATAGTCGACGAGGTTCGGGAAGTGCTGCTCGAGAAGCCCCACGACCGAGAAGGCGGTGAAGCTCGGAACCAGCGCCGAACCCTTCTTCCAGACGTAGCCCCGGTCCTCGATGGTGTTCATGATCGCGGCATAGGTCGAGGGCCTCCCCACGCCGAGCTCCTCCAGCCGCTTGACCAGCGAGGCCTCGGTGTAGCGGGCCGGCGGCTGGGTCTGGTGGCCGTCGGCGGTCAGCTCGCTGACGTCGAGCCCGTCGCCGACCGCCACCGGTGGGAGCTGTCGTTCGCGATCGGCCTCGGCGTCCTCGTCGGCCTCCTCGACGTAGACGCGTCGGAAGCCGGGGTGGGTGATCACCGTGCCGCTGGCGGCGAACTCGGCGTCGCGGCCGTCGCTCGCCGTCGCCCCCAGGCGAACCTGCACCGTCTCGCCCTCGGCATCGGTCATCTGCGAGGCGATGGTTCGCTGCCAGACGAGCTCGTAGACGTCGGCCTCCGACTTCGGCACCTCGCCCCTGACCTGGTCGGGCGATCGGAACCGGTCGCCGGCCGGCCGGATCGCCTCGTGGGCCTCCTGGGCGTTCTTGACCTTCTTGGTGTAGATCCTGGGGGCCTCGGGGAGGAACGAGCTGCCGTACCGCTCGTCGATCTCGCGGCGGGCCGCCGCCATGGCGGTGTCCGAGAGCGTCGTGCTGTCGGTCCGCATGTAGGTGATGTAGCCCTTCTCGTACAGCGACTGGGCGCTGCGCATCGCCATCGACGCCGACATGCGCAGCTTGCGGCCGGCTTCCTGCTGGAAGGTCGAGGTCATGAACGGCGCCGACGGCCGGCGTCGGTACGGCTTCGACTCGACCCGGCGCACTGCGAAGTCCGCGTCGGCGAGCCCGGCCGCCAGGCTCGTCGCGGCGGGCTCGTCGAGCACGGCCACGTCCTGGGCGGTGAGCTCGCCGCGTAGGCCGAAGTCACGGCCGGTCGCCAACCGGGTCCCGTCCACGGCCACCAGCGTCGCCTCGAAGGCCGGTGCATCGTCCCCCCCGTCCCCGTCGCGGACCGAGAAGACCGCGGTCAGGTCCCAGTAGGAGGCGGCGACGAACTGCATCCGCTCCCGCTCCCGCTCGACGACGATGCGGGTCGCCACACTCTGCACCCGGCCGGCCGAGAGCCGGGGGAGCACCTTCTTCCAGAGCACGGGCGAGACCTCGTACCCGTAGAGCCGGTCGAGCATCCGGCGCGCTTCCTGGGCGTCGACGAGCCGCCGATCGAGATCACGCGGTGACGCGATGGCCTCCCGTATGGCGGCCGGGGTGATCTCGTGGAACACCATGCGCTTCACCTCGACCGACTCGGGAGGCGAGAGCACCTCGAGGAGGTGCCAGGCGATGGCCTCGCCCTCGCGATCCTCGTCGGTCGCGAGGTACAGCTCGTCGGCGTCCTTCAGCAGCGCCTTGAGCTTGCGGATCTGGTCCTTCTTGTCGGGTGACACCACGTAGAGCGGCTTGAAGTCGTTGTCGACGTCGATCCCGAGCCGCGCCCAGCTGTGCCCCTTGTAGGCGGCCGGCACGTCGGCGGCGTTGCGCGGCAGGTCGCGGATGTGGCCGATCGACGACTCCACGACGAAGTCGTCGCCGAGGTACCCGGCGATGGTCTTCGCCTTGGCCGGCGATTCGACGATCACTAGTGCAGACACGATGCATCCATTGAGCAGGTTCCGAGGTCAGTCAACCTTGGCTGCCCGGCACGCTATCGGGGGGGATCCCAAGACCATGTGCGGGTGCGGTGCACGGCGGGCGGCGCCGCCGGATCGGGCTCGCGCCGGGTCAGTCGGACACCACCGCGGGCCGGCTGGCCCGCGAGAGCACCGCCAGCCCGAGCCCGGCGGCGAGGAACGACGCGAACAGGATGCCGATCTTCGCCTGGTCCTCGATGGCCGGGTCGGTGAAGGCCAGACCGCTGATGAAGATGGAGACGGTGAAGCCGATGCCCGACACCATGGCCAAACCGACGACGTGGGCCATGGTCATGCCGCGAGGCAGACGGGCGACACCGAGCCGGGCCGCGGCCAGCGTCGCGGCGCCGACACCGAGCGTCTTGCCGGCCACCAACCCCAGCATCACGCCGAGCGTCACCGTCGACGAGGCGGCGTCGCTCAGCGAGTCGCCGTCGAGCGCCACTCCGGCGTTGGCCAGCGCGAACAGCGGGATGATCAGGAAGCTGGTGATCGGGTGCAGTGCGACCTCGAGCCGTTCGGCCACCGATCGCGACTCGCGGATGTGGAATCCGGCCCACCGCACGTCGACCGGGAAGACCTCTTCCTTGTCGCGCAGCCAGCTCGCGATCTCGCGGGCCTGGCCCTCGGACTGGAGGGGCCGGGCCGGCGCGAGCAGGCCGAGCGCCACACCGGCCACGGTGGCGTGGACGCCGGACTTGAACGTCGCCCACCACATGAACACGCCGAAGAGCACGTAGATCGGCGAGTACCAGACGCGGATCTGCCGCAGGAACATGATGGCGATGGCCAACGCCAGCGCACTGAGCAGCCAGCCGGCCGACAGCTGGTCGGTGTAGAACACCGCGATCACGAGGATCGCCCCGATGTCGTCGACGATGGCCAGGCTCAGCAGGAACACGCGCAGCGATCGAGGGATCCGGGTGCCGAGCAGCGAGACGACCCCGACCGCGAAGGCGATGTCGGTGGCCATCGGGATCCCCCACCCGCGGGCCGGTTCGCCACCGGTGTTGAGGGCGAAGTAGAGCAGCGCCGGCACGACCATGCCGCCCAGGGCGGCGATGGCGGGCAGGGCGGCATCGCGGGGGTTCCGAAGCTGACCGGTGACCAGCTCGCGCTTGATCTCGAGGCCGACGACGAAGAAGAAGACGGCCATCAGCGCGTCGTTGATGAACTCCTCCAACGTGAAGTGCTCGAGCCCGGTCCTGGCGAACACGTCGAGGTCGCCGATCCGGAGGTCGATCTCGCTCTCGAACAGCTCGTGATAGGTGCCGCTCCACCCCGAGTTGGCCCAGATCAGGGCGACAGCGGTCGCCAGCAGCAGCACGATGCCGCCCGACGCCTCGACCCGGAGGAAGCGGGCGGCCGGACGGCCGATGCGGCGCGCCATCGGGCGGTCGCTGCCCAGCCAGGTCAGGTCGGAGTAGGAAACGGGGTTGTCCATCGGGGGGAGGCGCCGCGACGACGCGACCGACAACCTATCGCCAGGGTCGCGACGAACTGAGCATCGGACCGCAGCTCAGCTGAAGTAGCGGATCTCGCCGTCGGACGCCTCGAGCACCGCGTACACCGCCTCGTGCAACAGGGCGTGCAGCTCACGGAAGCGCTCGATCTCGGGATCGGCGGCATCGGCGTCGGCGGGGACCTCGCCGCCCAGGTCGTCCATGCCGGCGAGGGCCGCGTCCCAGTCGGTCGACGAGGCACGGAGGCTGAGGTACGTGCCCGGTGCCTGCATGAGGGCGCGGTTGAGGTCGTTGACGAGGGCCACGACCATGTCGGTCGCGGTGAGCACTCCCGGTGTCGCGATCAGGTGCAGGGCCTGGAGCTTGCGCATCGCCATGCCGGCGATCATCACCGGGTCGCCCAGCTCGGCGACCGCCGAGTCGATCGCCGACAGATCGAGGGTGAGACGGTCGCCGACCCCGAACCAGCTCTGGAGCATCTCGAACAGCTCGGCGCTCACCCCGTGGAGGGCGAGCAGCTCGACGGGCTTGTCCTGGGTCGCCGGCCCGTCCGAGTCGGTCACCGCACCCGCTAGCTTCGGCCGGGCGGCGTCGTGTACACCACCAGGCTCACCGCGGTGCCGTCGGCACCGGTGCGGATCCTGGTCTCGTCGGCCAGCACCCGCATCAGCGGCAGCCCCAGGCCGTGCTCGTACTCGAGGCGCTCGGGGTCGGTCGGCGGTGGCAGCGGTGCGAGGCTGTCGGGGTCGAAGCCCTCGCCGTGGTCCTGGACCTCGACCTCGATGCGGTCGTCGCCCAGATCGCACCGGATGGCGATGCGCTCCTCGCTGCCGAGCTGGGCGTGGGACTCGATGGCGTTGGTCGTCGCCTCCGACACGGCGAGCCGCAGGTCCTCGATCCGCTCGTCGCCCAGCCTCGGGTCGAGCGCGGCGGCGGTGGCGACGACCGCCCGGACCAGCGACAGGAACTCGGAGTGGGCCGGGATCTCGAGCTCGACGCCGCCGTCGGCATCCATCAGATCACCTCTCGGGTCGACGTGGGCGCGACCGCGTCGTCGACGGCTTCGAACAGGTCGAAGACGCGGTCGAGCCGGGTGATGGCGAACATCTCGAGCAGGCGCTCGTTCACGCACACCACCCGCACCTCGCCCCCGGACGTCCGGGCCCGCTTGACCGCCGCCACGATCACGCCGATGCCGGTCGAGTCGCAGAAGGCGACCTCGGTCAGGTCGAGCACGAGATCGGGCTCGCCCCGGTCGACCAGCCCGACGACCTCCTGACGGAGCTGCGGCGCGCTGGCCATGTCGATCTCGCCGCAGACGTGCAGCACGGTCCATGGTGGCCGGGAGCTCGTCGTCAGACCCAGAAGCACGTGTCGCTCTCGTCAGTCGCCCAGTGCACCGCCGGCAACCGTAGCGGCTCGCTCGCAGACCTGGTGGCGCCGGCCGGTCGGCACCGGAACCGGTGCCGGGACCGGGAACGACGCCGCTGTAACTTCATCGACGGAACTCCTACCATGGTTGCGTGACGGCCGTACTCCACGCCCCCACCGGGATCGACGCACTCCTCGACGACCTGGCGGCCGACGGGCGGGTCGTCCACGTCGAGCATCTCCCCCACCGGGAGCCGCGCACCGGCACCCCGGAGATCCCGCTCCGACCGGAGGTGGCCGCCTGCCTCCCCCACTCCCGGCTGTGGGCCCACCAGGCGACCGCTCTCGACCTGGCCAGGGCGGGCCGCTCGTTCGTCGTGGCCACCGGAACCGCCAGCGGGAAGTCGCTGTGCTACCAGCTCCCCATCGCCGAGGCGATCGCCGACCCGGTTCTCCCGGCTTCGGCGCTGGCCCTGTTCCCCACCAAGGCCCTGGCCCACGACCAGCTGCGGGCCATCACCGCCCTCGGCTTCCCCGGGCTGGAGGCTGCCACCTACGACGGCGACGGCACCCGCGAGGAGCGGACCTGGGCGCGTGACCACGCCAACGTCGTGTTCACGAACCCCGAGATGGTCCACGGCGGGCTCCTGCCCAACCATCGCCGGTGGGCGACCTATCTGCACCGGCTCCGCTACGTGGTCGTCGACGAGCTCCACGTCCTCCGCGGTGTGTTCGGCACCCACGTGGCGCACCTGCTCCGCCGCCTGCGCCGGGTCTGCGACCACTACGGGTCGGCGCCGACGTTCATCTTCTGTTCGGCCACGATCGGCGAACCGGCCCGGCTCGCGTCGGAGCTGTGCGGCTTGCCGGTCGAGGCGGTCACGACCGACGGTTCCCCGTTGGGTGGGCGCCGCTTCGCGCTGCTGAACCCGCCGATCGTCGACGAGAGGTCGGGG
>JBFJYB010000036.1:0-11843 GCA_041622835.1 Acidimicrobiales bacterium
CGCCCGCCCCGCCGCCGTCCTCTGGCTCGTACGATGGGACCCCGACCCGCGACAGGAGAACGCATGCGACCCGTAGATCTTCGCAGCGACACCGTCACCCGGCCGACGGCGGCCATGCGCGACGCCATCGCCGGTGCCGAGGTCGGCGACGACGTCTTCGGCGACGACCCGACCGTCCTGGCACTCCAAGAAGAGACCGCCGAGCTGCTGGGCAAGGAGGCGGCGCTGTTCGTCACCTCGGGAACCCAGGCCAACCTGACCGCCCTCATGAGCCACTGTGAGCGAGGCGACGAGTACATCGTCGGGCAGACCGCTCACACCTATCGCTGGGAGGCAGGCGGCGCCGCCGTGCTCGGCAGCATCCAGCCCCAGCCGCTCGACCTCGACGCCCGCGGCCGGTTCGACCTCGGCCAGGTGGCCGCGGCCGTCAAGCCCGACGACCCCCACTTCGCCAAGACCCGCCTGCTGTGCCTCGAGAACACCAACCACGGCAAGGTGCTCCCGCTCGACTACCAGGCCGAGGCCTGCGCCCTGGCCGCCGACCACGGCCTCTCGACCCACCTCGACGGCGCTCGGCTCTGGAACGCGGCCGTCGCTCTGGGGGTGACGCCGGCCGAGGTCGCCGCCCCCTTCGACAGCGTGTCGGTGTGCCTCTCGAAGGGGCTCGGAGCACCGGCCGGTTCGCTGGTGTGCGGCTCGACCGAGCTGATCGCCCGGGCCTTCCGGTGGCGCAAGATGCTGGGCGGCGCGCTCCGCCAAGTGGGCGTGCTGGCCGCCGCCGGCCGGCACGCGCTGACCAGCCACGTCGAACGCCTGGCCGACGACCACGCCAACGCGAAGGCCCTGGCCGAAGGCCTCGGCGAGATCGACGGGATCACGGTGGACTCCGCCGACACCAACATGGTGTTCGCCACCCTCGCCTTCGACGACCCCACGGCGTTCGCCGACCACATGGCCGTCAACGACGTCGTCGTCCGAGTGGTCGGCAACACGTCGCGCATGGTCACCCATCTCGACGTCGACGCCGAGGACGTCCGGCACGTCGTCAAGGCGGCCGCCGCCTACCCAGGCCCCTGACGTGGGCGTCTACGGGGACCGCATCCTCCCCTGGGCGATCGACAAGATGTGCGGCACGGCCGAGAACGACGGGTACCGCGCCGCGATCTGCGCCGGCCTCGCCGGCGACGGCGTCGAGATCGGCTTCGGCTCCGGGCTGAACCTGCCCCACTACCCGCCCGAGGTCACCTCGCTGATGGCGGTCGACCCGGCCACCTACGGCAGGCGACTGGCCGCCGATCGGGTCGCGGCCAGCCCCGTCGACGTCCGCTACGTCGGCCTCGACGGCTCGGCGCTGCCGATCGACGACGAGTCGGTCGACTTCGTCCTGACGACGTGGACGCTGTGCACCATCCCCGACGCCGAGCGGGCCCTGTCGGAGCTGCGCCGGGTCCTGCGATCCGATGGCGTCTACCACTACCTCGAGCACGGGCTCGCCACCGCCGAGCGGCACCGGCGCTGGCAGAACCGGCTGACGCCCGGGTGGAGGCGGGTGGCTGGTGGCTGCCGGCTGAACGTCGCGATCCACGACCTGGTGGCGGCGGCCGGTTTCACCGCCCAGACCCGCACGTTCACGTCAACCTCCGGCGGGGTCTTCGGCACGCTCTACGAGGGCCGGGCCCGCAAGGCCCCCGAAGCCACCGCGGCCTAGCCTCCATCCCATGACCGACCGCCAGTTCGGCTTCCGGACTCGTGCTCTCCACGCCGGAGGACGACCCGACGCCGCGACCGGCGCCAGGGCGGTGCCCATCTACCAGACGACCAGCTTCGTCTTCGAGGACACCGCCGACGCGGCCGACCTGTTCGCCCTCCAGAAGTACGGCTCGATCTACACCAGGATCTCGAACCCCACCACCGCCGCCTTCGAGGAGCGGATGGCCAGCCTCGAGGGCGGGATCGGCGCGGTCGCCACCGCCAGCGGCCAGGCGGCCGACTTCCTAACCATCACGGCCCTGGCCGGTGCCGGTGATCACATCGTGGCCAGCTCGAGCGTCTACGGCGGCACCTACACGCAGTTCGACGTCACCCTGCGTCGGCTCGGGATCGAGACCACCTTCGTGGCCGCCGACGACCCCGCCGCCTTCGAGGCCGCCATCGACGACCGCACGAAGCTCGTGTTCACCGAGACGATCGCCAACCCCACCGGAGCCATCGCCGACATCGCGGCCCTCTCCGACATCGCCCACGGGGCCGGGGTTCCGTTGATGATCGACAGCACCTTCGCCACGCCGTACCTGTGCCGGCCCATCGAGCACGGCGCCGACATCGTCGTGCACTCGGCCACCAAGTTCATCGGCGGCCACGGCACCTCCATCGGCGGCGTGATCGTCGAGGCCGGCACCTTCGACTGGTCCAGCGGCCGGTTTCCCGGGATGACCGAGCCGGTGCCGAGCTACAACAACCTCCGCTGGTGGGACAACTTCGGCGAGTACGCGTTCTGCAGCAAGGTTCGCGCCGAGCAGCTGCGCGACGTCGGGGCGTCGATGTCGCCGTTCAACGCCTTCCTCTTCTTGCAGGGGCTCGAGACGCTGCCCCAGCGGATGGACGACCACGTGGCCAACGCCCACGCCGTCGCCCGCTGGCTCGACGACCACCCCGGCGTGACGTGGGTCAACTACGCCGGGCTGCCCGACTCCCCCTACCACGAGCTGTCCCAGCGGTACCTGCCGGCCGGACCTGGAGCCGTCTTCACCTTCGGGGTCGAGGGCGGCCGCGACGCCGGGGCCGCGTTCATCGAGTCCCTCGAGCTCGTCAGCCACCTGGCCAACGTGGGCGACGCCCGCACGCTCGTCATCCACCCCGGCTCGACCACCCACCAGCAGCTCTCCGACACCGAGCTCGAAGCGGCCGGCGTCACCCCCGACATGGTGCGCCTGTCGGTCGGGCTCGAGGACCTCGACGACATCCTGTGGGACCTCGACCAGGCCCTGGCGAAGGCATGTCCGTGACCGTGACGTGGTCACCGCCGTCGGCCAGCGAACGGCTGGCGATCCTCCGGCGCACGAGGTCGGTCGCCGTGGTCGGTGCGTCGTCGAACCCGGCCCGCGCCAGCAACTTCGTGATCACCTACCTGACCAGCTCGTCCACCGACTTCGACGTGTACCCGGTCAACCCCCGCGAAACCGAGATCCTCGGCCTCCCGGTGCACCCGACCCTCGCCGACCTCCCCGTCACCCCCGACCTGGTCGACGTCTTCCGCCGCAGCGAGGACCTGCCGGCGGTCGCCGAGGAGACGGTGGCGGCCGGCGCCGGCACGTTCTGGGCCCAGCTCGGGTTGTGGAGCGACGAGGCGGCGGCCATCGCCTCGGCCGCAGGGCTCGACGTGGTGATGAACCGCTGCCTCAAGATCGAGCACGCCCGGTTCCACGGCGGCCTCCACCTGGCCGGGTTCGACACCGGCGTCATCAGCTCGCGGCGAGCCTGAGCCCGCCGCCCGCACCGATCCGACCGATCCCCGTCGGCGTGCGAGGGTCCCGTCACGCCCGCCAGGGTCGGCCGCGGTAGGGTTCGGCGCCGATGGACGCTGGGCCTATGGAGACGGGAATCGACACGGCGGGCATCGCCGACCGTATCGAGATCGCCGACCTGCTCACCCGCTACGCACGCGCCGTCGACACCCGGGACTGGGATCTGTACCGCGAGGTGTTCACGCCGTCGGCGCACATCGACTACACGTCGGCCGGTGGTGTCGTCGGCGACGTCGAGACCGTCGCCACGTGGCTCGAGGAGACGCTCGCCGCCTTCGAGATGACCCAGCACCTCATCTCCAACCTCGAGGTGGACGTCGACGGCGACGAGGCCCGGGTCCGGGCCATGTTCTTCAACCCGATGCGCACCGCCGACGGCACCCGCATCACCTGCGGCGGCTGGTACCACCACGACCTGGTGCGAACCGATGCCGGGTGGCGGAGCCGACGCCTGGTCGAGACCGCCGCCTGGTTCGACGGACTGCCGGCACCGTCGTGACCGTCGACCCCGACCGCTACCGCCGCTGGTTCGAGGAGAGCTCAGGGGACTCGGTCCTGCTCGCCGCCGCCACCGTGATCCTGTTGCGCGACCGACCGGGCGGCCCCGAGGTCCTCATGATGCGCCGGAGCTCGAAGATCGCGTTCGGCGGGATGTGGGTCTTCCCCGGCGGCCGCCTCGACCCGGAGGACTACCCGCCCTCGGACCCCGAAGACGTCTTCGCCGCCAGCCACACCGCCGCGGTCCGCGAGGCCAAGGAGGAGGCCGACCTCGACCTCGACCCGGGCGCGCTCGTCCGGTTCTCGCACTGGACCCCACCGCCGATCGCGCCGAAGCGGTACGCCACCTGGTTCTTCGTAGCCGACGCGCCGATGGCCGACGTGACCGTCGACGACGGCGAGATCACCGACCACGCCTGGATGACGCCGTCGGCGGCACTGGCTCGCCGCCACGAGCTGGAGATCGAGCTGGCCCCGCCCACCTTCGTCACGCTGACCGAGCTGGCAGGCTGCCGGTCGGTCGACGACGCCATCTGCCTGGCCACCGAGCGAGAGCCCCCGTTCTACGAGACCAGGATCTACCGCGGCGACGCGGGTCCGGTGGCCATCTGGGCCGGCGACGTCGGCTACGAGTCGGGCGACCTCGACGCGCCGGGGCATCGTCACCGGCTGGTGATGGCGAGCGACCGGTGGGAGCTGCTCCGTGACTGACCTCGCCCGCGCCGACCTCACCGGTCTGACCGCCGCAGAGGTCGCAGAGCGGATCGCGGACGGCCGGGTGAACGAGGCGCCCGACGCCCCGGTGCGGACCCTGTCGGAGATCTTCCGGGCCAACGTCCTCACGCCGGTGAACGCCATCATGATCACCCTCTTCGTGCTGATCCTGGTGGCCGGCTTCCCCCAGGACGGCCTGTTCGTCGGCGTGGTCTTCTCGAACGCGGTCATCGGCATCGTCCAGGAGGTGCGGGCCAAGCGCGAGCTCGACCGCCTCGCAGTGCTCAACGCGCCACGGGCATCGGTGCTGCGCGACGGCGAGGTCAGCGAGATCGGGGTCAGCGGTGTTGTCGCCGACGACCTCCTCCACCTGGCCCCCGGCGACCAGGTGGTCGTCGACGGCGAGATCGTCGCCACGGCCGGTCTCCAGATCGACGAGTCGTTGCTCACCGGCGAGGCGTACCCGGTCGACAAGGGCGTCGGCGACGAGGTCCTGTCGGGCAGCTTCGTGGCGGCCGGCAGCGGCTATTACCGCGCCACCAGGATCGGCGCCGACTCCTACTCCAACCGGCTGGCCGAGGAGGCCAGACGCTTCACGCTCGTGAACTCCGAGCTGCGCACGGGCATCAACCTCGTCCTGCGGTGGCTGACCGTGTTGATCCCGCCGGCGTCGGCACTGCTGCTGTGGTCGCTCCTCGACGCCGAGGACCGCTGGCAGAACGCACTCCAGGGCACGGTGGCGGCCGCGGTGGCCATGGTTCCCGACGGCCTCGTGCTGCTCACGAGCCTGGCCTTCGTCGTCGGCATCGTCGCCATCGCCCGCCGCAAGGCGCTGGCCAAGGAGCTGGCCACCGTCGAGCTGCTGGCCCGCGTCGACATGCTGTGCCTCGACAAGACCGGAACGATCACGACCGGCGAGATCTCGCTCGGCGAGGTGATCCCGTTCGGCGACAACGACGACGACCACGTGCAGGCCGCCCTCGGCGCGGTCGGCGCCGCCGACCCGAGCCCCAACCCGACCCTCCAGGCCATCACCGCCCACTACGAGGCTCCGTCCGACTGGACCCTGGTCCACGCCGAGCCGTTCTCGTCGGCCCGGAAGTGGTCGGCGTCGGAGTTCGAGGGCCGCGGCGTCTACTACCTGGGGGCGCCCGAGATCCTGTTCGACGCCGACGACCACGTGGAGGCCGAGCGGGCCGAGCGGGAGGCGGCGGCCGGGCGCCGGGTGCTGCTGTTGACCCGTTGCGACGGCCCGTTCGCCGGCGACGAGCTGCCGCCGATGCGCCACCCGGTGGCCATGGTGGTGCTGGAGGACACCGTCCGCTCGGACGCACCCGAGATCCTGGCCTACTTCCGCGACCAGGGCGTCACCCTCAAGGTGATCTCGGGCGACAACGCAGCCACGGTCGCGTCGGTCGCCGATCGGGCCGGGGTACCGGGCGCCGCGACGGGCCTCGACGCCCGCGAGCTGCCCAGCGATCAGAACGCCATGGCCGACATGCTCGAGGCCCATGCGGTGTTCGGCCGGGTGACGCCGCACCAGAAGCAGGCCATGGTCGGCGCCCTCCAGTCTCGGGGCCACGTCGTGGCCATGACCGGCGACGGCGTGAACGACGTCCTGGCTTTGAAGGACTCCGACATGGGCATCGCCATGGGCTCGGGCAGCGCCGCGACGCGCGCCGTCGCCCAGCTCGTACTGCTCGACAACTCCTTCGCCACCCTCCCCGACGTGCTGGCCGAGGGACGGAAGGTCATCAACAACATCGAGCGGGTCGCGAACCTGTTCGTGACCAAGGCGACCTACGCCATGCTGCTCACCGCCATCATCGGGATCCAGCAGGTCTCGTTCCCGTTCCTCCCCCGTCAGCTCACGTTGATCGGGTCGTTCAGCATCGGGCTCCCCGGCCTGATCCTTGCCATGGCGCCGAACGTCAACCTGGTGCGACCCGGCTTCATCGACCGGGTCCTGCGCTTCTCGATCCCGGCCGGGATCGTGGCTGCGGTCGGCACCTGGATCATCTACGAGGTCGCCAGACGGGACTCCGACGTGCCACTATCCGAGGCACGGACCATCGCAACCATGACCCTGCTCGGGATCGGGCTCGTGATCCTGGTGGTCGTCAGCCGACCGCTGGCCCACTGGAAGATCGGGCTGGCCGCCGCCATGGCCGCGCTCTACGTGATCGTGATGGTCTGGCCGTTCCCGCGCGACTACTTCGAGCTCGACCTCCCGCCGGCGTGGCTCTGGCTCCCCTGCTTCGGGATCATCGTCGCGGCCGGCGCAATCATCGTCGCCATCCCGAAGCTCGTACCCGGACTCCAAATGGAAAGGATCAGTGATGCCTGAACAAGCACTCGGCAGCCGGGAGGTTCCACCCGCCAGGAGAGAGGCCAGCGAACAGGGACACCCGTCGCTGGCCTCTGATCTTGTCATCGAGGTGGAGGACACGCCGGGGTCGCTCTGGCGGGTGGCAACCGCCATCAGCGACGCCGGCGTCAACATCTCGGCCGCGACCTACGCCGGAGCCGGCGCCACGGCGGAGCTGCACATCCTCGTGCCCCACGCCGAGGCCGCTCGCCACGCTCTCGCCATCACCGGCCTCGCGCCGACGAGGGAGAAGGACGTGGTCATCGTCGAGGCCACCGACCAGCCTGGTGAGCTGGCCGACCTGACCCGACGCGTGGCCAAGGCCGGCATCAACCTCGATCTGGTCTACATGGCCACCCACAACCGGATCGTCTTCGGCTCCGACGACCTCGAGGGGCTGAAGAACGCGCTCGACATCTCGTAGCTCACAGGCGCCGGTCGTAGCGCCGGCGACCACTCAGCCGTCGCCGGGATCGGTGACGCGCACGGTCGGGTAGGCGAAGTCGACCGACGGCTCGGCATCGACCGCGTCGAGGATCCGCCGCCACACCGCGCTGTCGGCGTGGCGCCGCCGCCGGGCCTCGATCAGGGCCCGCCCGGTGACCAGCACGCCGCTGTCACGGACGCTGACGTGGGTCTCGGGCTCGGGGCTGACGTTGGCGAGGAAGTAGTCGCGAGCTGCGTGCTGGAGCTCCTCCGGCGCCCCCATGGCACGGGCGTCGGCCGCCTCCGGGGCGATGGCGGCGGCGACGATCTCCTCGGCCCGCTTCCAGTCGGACTCGAAGGTGACCGGCACCGGCACCTCGTGCCAGATGTAGTGGAAGCCCTCGGTGTAGTTGGCGGCCGACGTGCGGAACAGCCGCCCGTTCGGGATATGGACGATCCGACCCGTGTACTGGTCGGCGTCGACCCAGTTGCGGATCTCGAGCAGCGAGAACCGCAGGACACGCGTGTCGATGACGTCGCCGGCGTGACCGTCGATCTCGACCCGGTCGCCGATGCGGAAGGGGCGCCGGACCACGATGTAGAGCCAGCCGGCCAGGTTCAAGAAGACGTCCCCGAGGGCGATGGCGATGCCGGCCGAGAGCAGCGCGACCGCCGTCGCCACGTTGTCGGTGCTGTCGGACCAGATGATCGCGACCGCGACGATCACGGTCACCGTGGCCACGTAGGTCGACAGCTTGCGGGTGCGGAAGATCAGCTGCTCGTCGGCCAACCGGCGGCAGGCGGCCCTGGTGACCAGGTACCGGAGCACGACCACGGCCACGACGATCCCGCCGGTCCATGCGAGCCGCTCGATCGTCAGCGACGACACGGCCTCTAGTCGACCACGTGCTCGAGCTTGAACGTGCCCTCGGCGGCGAGGCGGGCCGCGTCGTCGGGTCGGTGCTCCCAGTGCCAGTGCTCGCCGCCGACGGTGCGGATGAACCCCAGCTTCGGGCCCCGCCGCTTGAGCCAGTCGTAGACCGTGGTGCCGTCGAAGCCGGTGGTGTTGAGGTCGAAGGCCTGCCCGTGTTGGTGGTTGGAGCCTCCGGGCGGCGCGGCCAGGTCGCCCATTCCGGCGAGGAAGAGGTCGTGCAGCCGCTTCTGGCTCCCGAAGGTGCGGAACCCGCTGTTCACCGCGATCGTGACGTTGGTGCGGGCCGCGGCGGCCACGAGGCGGAGGTAGGGCCTCATGCTGTCGGAGGTGATCTGCTCCATCTGACCGCCGGTGCCGACGATGTCGACCAGGAGCTTGGCTCCGATGAAGCTCCCGTCCCGCCAGCAGGCGTTCGGGCCCGTGTCGTCGGTCCAGGCATCGGTGGTGAACACCGGCGACCACCCCTCGGTGAGGTTGGAGGCCGCGGTCCAACCGATCCGCTCCACCGAGCTGAGCCTCCCGTCCCGGAGCTCGCCCCGCCCGACCCGCACGAACGCGCCAGGAGGATCGGTGTTCGTCGACCGCGCCGTCACCACGACATGGGTACCGACCGGGATGGTGGTTCCCTTCGACCGGAACGGTGGCGGCCCGGTCCGGATCAGCGAGTTGCCGTCGGTGACCGTGTAGTTCTTGCCCCTCGGCGCCACGTCGAACTCCGACGGGGCGTGAGCGACCAGCTCGTTGAGGAAGGCGCCGTCGAGATTGGTGACTCGCGTCCACCCCGACGGTGCGGTCGACCCCTCGTCGACGGGGACGGCGCGGACGTAGGTGTTCCTGTCACCGTCGGTCCGGACCCCGGTGACGCGTACCGACGTCATCATCGGGATCACCTTCTGGTCACCGACCTCGCGACCGGGCGGGATCACGTCGCCGACCCGGTACAGCGCCGTTCTCAGCAGGTTCCTCGGCCGGCGGACCAGCGCGAGGTTGTCCATGACGGTGAACACCTTGCCCCGATAGGTGGGAATCCGCACCCTCTTCATCGTCCCCCCGGCTTCGGACCCGGCCCTGGTCGCCGGCACCTCCGCCGCGTCGAGGCTATCTCCGATCGCCTGGTCCGTTGAAACGACGGTGCGGCGGCGCACTGCGGCGGCGATCGGCGGCGCGGTGGTGTGGCGCGACCGTCGACCCCGAGACGCCACGCCGTCACCCGACGTCAACCCGTGAGGGCGCGAGCCACGGAGCAGACCTCGTCCACGGGCGGGTAGTCGCCGAGAGACACGCCCCTGTACCGCCACGCCACTCGCTGGTCGGGGTCGAGGATGACGACCCCTGGGGCCTGGTGCGCGTCCCTGGGACGGATGGCACCCTGCCGGGCCTCGCGCAGGGCCCGGATGTAGCGCCTCTGGCTGTCCCGGCCCAGCAGCTGCCGGGCCGTCAGCCGGCCGAGGCCGACCGCCCGGCGGAACCGGTGGGCCGGATCGAGCAGCAACATGACGGGGGCGAGCTCGTCGCGCAGGGCGCGCGCCTGGAAGTCGAACGCCCCGCCGACGGCCGCGACGTCGGCGCCCAGCGACGCGAGCTGTTCGGAGGCCTCGCGCAACTGCGCGAGGTAGCTACGACACGGGATTCAGCCGTAGTAGCGAAGTACCTGGATGACCAGCCACCGGCCTTGCAACGATCGCAGCCACACCGACCCGCCGTCGGGGTCGAACAACTCGATGTCGGGTAGCGGGTCGCTGGCCATCCAGGCGTCAGCCCGCGGCGGCGATGTCGGCCAGCACCTCGGCCGCATGGGCCGAGAGATCCTGACCGTCGAGGTCGTAGGCCTTGGCGATGATCCCGTCCGGGTCGATCAGGTAGCTGATCCGGCGGGGGATGCCGAACTCGAAGTAGTCCTCGCCTTCGGCCCGCTCGGCGTCGTAGGCCCGGCCGATCTCCTTCCCGGCGTCGGAGATGAGCAGGTAGGGGAACGAGTTCTCCTCGGCGAAGGTCTTCTGGTCGTCGACGCTGTCGAACGACGCGCCGACGATCACGGCGTTCGCGGCTTCGAACTCGGGGGCTCGATCACCGAACCCCTGACCCTCGAGCGTTCAACCGGGTGTGCCGGCCTTCGGGAACCACCAGAACGCCACTCACTTCCCTGCCAGGTCCGACAGGGAGACGGGGTTGGCGTCCTGGTCGGGCGCGGTCCAGCCGGGCGCTTTGGTTCCCGGGGCGAGCATGGGTCTCCTCTCGGCGGCAGCGAGCGGTCTCGGTACGAACCCATGACTAGCACAGGCGCAGCGGCCTGCGGTGACCGAGCGATCGAAACGGAACCGTCAAGGGTTCGTCACCGGGTGCTCATGTCCGTCGTGTCCAATGAGAAGCAGCGGAGACGGGGCCTCGTCGCGGGGTCACAGGTCAGGAGGAGCCATGGGTCCGAACGAGCGGTCGAACACCGACGGGGTGTGGCTTCCGGAGAACGTCGAGGACGAAGACGAGGATCGAGCCCTCGAGGAGGCCATCGCCAGGGCCCACCGCGCCGAGTACGAGGCGCTGTTCGAGCTCAGCGAGGTCGCCTGAGCGCGTTCCCCCGAGGCTCAGGCCAACCAGTTGACGGCCTGCATCTCGCTGTAGGCATGCAGGCCGTAGACGCCCCGGTCTCGCCCGATGCCCGACAGCTTGAAGCCGCCGAAGGGCGCCTCCATGTGGGGCTGGAGGCAGTTGAGCGCCACGTTCCCCGACTCGATGCGGCGGGCGAGCGCGTACGCCCGTGACGTGTCCCCGGCGAACACGTAGCTGAACAGCCCGTAGTCGCTGTCGTTGGCGAGGGCGACGGCCTCGTCGTCTCCCTCGTGGGGCATCACGACCACGACCGGTCCGAAGATCTCGTCGCGTACGACGCCCATGTCGGGCGTGCAGTCGGCCAGCAGGGTCGGGGCCACGAAGTAGCCGCGCCGCTCGGGGCGCTCACCGCCCGCCAGCAGGGTCGCTCCTTCGCCGATCCCCGACTCGACGAACCCCTCGACGGTGTCGCGGTGGGCCTCGGTGATCACCGGGCCGACCAGCGTGTCGGGCTCGAGAGGGTCTCCGACCGGCAACATCCCGGCCACGGCCTGGAGCTGGGAGACGGTCTCGTCGTAGATCGAACGATGGCAGATCACCCGCGTGGGCGCCGTGCAGATCTGGCCGCTGTGGAACCCCCACACGCTGGCGACGGCGGCGACGGCCCGGCCGACGTCGGCGTCCTCGGTCATGACCAGGGCGCCCTTGCCGCCGAGCTCCATGAGGAGCCGCTTCATCGTCTTGGCGCCGTTCTCGTAGATCGCGGTTCCGACCCTCGTCGAGCCGGTGAAGCTGATCATGTCGACGTCGCGGGAGTCGACGAGGGCGGCGC
>JBFJYB010000037.1:0-11743 GCA_041622835.1 Acidimicrobiales bacterium
CACCCTCATCTTCGGCGACTGGGACGGCAACGGCACCGACACCGTCGGCGTGATCCGCGGCCGCGACGTCTACCTCCGCAACTCCAACACCAGCGGACGGGCCAACTACGTCTTCTCCTACGGCCTGGTGAGCGACACCTTGGTCTTCGGGGACTGGGACGCCGAGTAGGAGAACCGACCGAGACCCGGAGTCTCCTAGCATTCTGGGACCCACGAGTCCCGGACGGCTGCGCTGACCAACCCCCGACACCGACACCCACGCGACCCGCGCCCGGGCGCGCTCGCCGGCCCCAGGTCGCGCCTCGTGCAGCTGCTCGAGAGGACGGCGCTACCGGCCGGCGCGATCCAGGTCGGCGCCGGCCTGCTCGTCTCGGGCGCGGTGACCTACGTGTTCCTCATCGGCGCGGCCCGCCAGCTCGGACCCACCGAGTACGCACCGCTCACCGTCCTGTGGACGATGGTGTTCCTCACCGCCACCGGCTTCTTCCTGCCCATCGAGCAGGAGATCAGCCGGGCGGTCTCAGGTCGCCGCAGCGTCGGGGCCGACGACCGACTCGTGCTGCGGCGGGGCTGGCTGCTCACCCTCGCGGTCGGAGCGCTCACCCTCGCCGTCGGCCTGGCGGCTGCCATCCCGTTGCGCGAGCGGCTGCTGGACAGCGACGCGTCGCTCCTGATCGGCTTCGGGCTGGCCCTGGCCGGGTATGCCGTCACCCACCTGATCCGGGGGGTGCTCGCCGGTCGGCACGACTTCATGTCCTACGGCATGTTCACCGCCGCCGACAGCGTGATCCGCCTCGTGCTGCTGCTCGGCCTGATCGCCGTCGGCACGACCGCGGTGGGTCCGATCGGGATCGCGCTGGGCGCGTCGCCGATCATCGTCGTGGCGGCCTACGCCGCGATCCGCGGCCGGCACCTCGCCCCGACGACGCCCCAGCCCGGTGAGCCCGAATGGCGTGACCTGACCGCGTCGATGGGAGGGCTGGTCGCCGCCTCCCTCTTCTCGCAGATGCTCGCCTACGTCGGGCCGCTGGCGATCCGCCTGCTCGAGCAGGAGGGCCAGTCCGAGGAGGCCAGCCGGTTCTTCTCGGGCCTGGTCATGACCCGGGTCCCGCTCTTCTTGTTCCAGGCCATCCAGGCTCCGCTGCTCCCGCTCCTGGCCGCGCTCGTCGCCCGCGGCCACTACGACGCCCTGCGCTCGACGATGGCGAAGCTGGTGGGCCAGCTGATGAGCGTCGTCGCCGTGATCATCGCCGGTGCCGCGCTCGTCGGCCCCGACGTGCAGGCCCTGCTGTTCGGGGAGGAGTTCCGGCTCGATCGTCTGGACCTGGTGCTGCTGGCATCGGCGACGGGCATGCACCTGCTCGCGCTGGCCCTGGCCCAGGCGTTGATCGCCATGGCGTCGCCGGTGCGGATGGCGGCTGGTTGGCTGCTCGGCCTCGCGGTGTTCCCGGTGATCGTGGCGCTCGAGGACGACCTGCTGCTGCGGGTCGAGCTGGGGCTCGTCGCCGCCGAGGCGGCGACCGTGTTGGTGATGATCGCTGCGACCCTGACCGCACTGGGGCGGGCCCGCCGCTACCACCCCGTGACCGAGGTGTCCTAGCCGACGCAGGCCAGGCCGTGGTCGGCGCGGTTCAGCGGGTCGGGGCCGTCGGGCGAGGCCACGACGATGTCCTCGAGGCGCATGCCCCACGTGCCGGGGAAGTACATCCCCGGCTCGATCGAGAACGCGTTGCCGGCCTGGAGCGGCTCGGCGTTGCCGGCGACGATGTAGGGCTCCTCGTGGGGATCGACACCGATGCCGTGGCCGGTGCGGTGGATGAAGAACTCGCCGTAACCGGCCTCGGAGATGATGTCGCGCCCGGCGGCGTCGACCGCCTCGGCCGCGGTGCCGACGACGGCCGCGGCGACGCCGGCCGTCTGGGCCCGCTCGAGCAGGTCGTACTGGTCGGCGAACTCCGACGGCGGATCGCCGATCCAGACACAGCGGGTGATGTCGGAGCAGTAGCCGACCCCGTCGGCCCCGTACATGGTCCCGCCGAAGTCGCACAGCACGACCTGGTCGGCCTCGATGACGGTCGGGCCCGGGTGGTGGTGGGGGCTGGCTGCGTTGGCGCCGGCGGCCACGATGGCGAAGTTGACCCGCTGGTGGCCCTCGTCGAGCAACTGCCGGCCGAGCTCGGCCGAGACCTCGGCCTCGGTTCGGCCGACAAGCGGGATCTCGCCGGCCTGGAGCCGGCCCGCCACGCGGTCGGCAGCGGCCGCCGCCTTCCTGAGCATGTCGACCTCGGTCGCGTCCTTCACCGAGCGCAGGGGCGTCATCACCGAGCTGGCATGGCGGAACGTGGCGCGGGGCAACCGGTCGGCGAGATCGACGACGAACCGGGCCCAGGTCTGGTCGCCGATGGCCAGCGCGCCGGCCGGGTCGACCAACGCGGCCACCAGCTCGATGGGATCGTCGGTCTCGTCCCAGGCCTCGATCTCGAAGACATCGGGGCGCGGGACGACGCGCGGCGCTTCGAGCCGGGGCACGACCAGGCGGGGGGAACCGTCGCCGGTCACGACGAGCATGGTGAGCCGCTCGAGCGGCATGGCCTCGTAGCCGGTGAGGTAGGGCAGGTCGGCGCCCACCGACACCAGCAGGGCGTCGACGCCGACCGACGTCATCAGGGCCCGGACCCGGTCCATCCGTTCGGCGAACATGAGCTCAGGCTAGAAGCAACACTGCGCTCCGGCCATGGATGGCCGCCCGCACGAACGCGACGCCCGTGGCCAGGTCGCCCGTTCGCGCCGGCTGCGCAGGGCGACACCTGAGCCGACGCCACCGATGGCGGAGGCGAAGCAAGGAATCAGCGCCCCGCCGCCCCTTTGGCGTGGTAGCTCGAGCGGGTGAGCGGGCTGGCCTCGACGTGACCGATGCCCATGGCCTCTCCGATCGCCTTCATCCGGGCGAACTCGGAAGGCTCCCACCACCGGGCGACCGGCAGGTGGTGGGTCGTGGGTCGGAGGTACTGACCGATGGTCACGATGTCGACGCCGACCGACCGTAGGTCGGCCATGGTGGCCACCACCTCGTCGGGGAGCTCGCCCATGCCCACGATGATCGAGGACTTGGTGGTCAGGCCGGCGGCCTTGGCTCGGGCCAGCACCGCCAGGCTCCTCGCGTAGCCCGCCGACGGGCGCACCGCTCGCTGGAGCCGGGCGACGGTCTCGATGTTGTGGTTCAACACGTCGGGCTCGGCGGCGAAGATGGCGTCGAGAGCAGCCTGGTCACCCTTGCAGTCCGGGATCAGCACCTCGACCCCGACGCCGGGACAGCGGTCACGGATGGCGCCGATGGTGGCCACGAACTGGGCGGCGCCCCCGTCGTCGAGGTCGTCGCGGGCGACGGCGGTGATCACCGCGAACTCGAGACCGAGTTGGTGCACCGCCTCGGCCACCCGGGCCGGTTCGGCGGCGTCGGGTGGTTCGGGGCGCCGGGTGTCGACCAGACAGAAGCCGCAGGCGCGGGTGCAGCGTTCGCCGTTGATCATGAACGTGGCCGTGCCGTCGGCCCAGCACTCGTAGATGTTCGGGCAGCCGGCCTCCTCGCAGACGGTCACCAGGTCGAGCGACCGCATGACCGACCGGAGTCGCCGGTAGTCCTCGCCCATGTGCGCCTGCACCCGCAGCCACTCGGGCTTGCGCGCGGTCACGTCGAGCCCGTCGGCCACGCCGGCCTCTGCCAGCCGGCCCCGCAGGCGGAGCGACGGACCAGCCGGCGCCGGAGGTCCGGGACCCTCCCCTCGCGAGAACGGGCTCAGGTCGGATGAGCGGTGCTGCCACACGACGTCGGCCCGCTCGGACCGACCCCCCGGCGCCCAGCGGGCCTCGGCCAGCGCCGCCACGGTGTCGACCACGGTCTTCATCGTCACGTCGACGCCCTCGGCCGCCAGCGACGTCACGGCCGCGTCGGCGATCCCGCATGGCACGATCTGGTCGAAGAAGGCCAGGTCGGGGCGCACGTTGAGGGCGAAGCCGTGCATGGAGCGCCCCCGGGTGAGCCTGACCCCGATGGCGGCGATCTTCCGGCGTCGCGGTCCGTCGGGATCGAGCCAGACGCCCGGGTAGCGGTCGCGACGGCCGGCGCCGGTCACGCCGAGCTCCGCGAGCGCGTCGATGACGAGCTGCTCGACCGATCGGACGTAGGCCGTGGTGTCGGCCATCCCGCCGCCACGCTTGCCGGGCACCGTGAGGATCGGGTAGCCGACGAGCTGGCCCGGGCCGTGGTAGGTGACGTCGCCGCCTCGATCGACCCACACCACCTCGGCACCCACCGCGCGGGGGTCGGTGAGAAGGTTGGCCCGGTCGGCGCGCCGGCCCATGGTGAACACGTGGTCGTGCTCGAGGAGCAGGAGGTGGTCGTCGGGAGACCGGCTGAACAGCGCCCGCTGGAGCTCCCACGCCTCGTGGTAGCCGACCCGCCCCAGCCAGCGGACGCGAAGGGAGCGGTCGGCGGGGTGCGCCCCGCCGACAACCGTGGGCTCGTCGGTGGCGAGAGCCGTCACCGCAGCCCTACTGGACCTCGGTCTCCCAGTCGCGGGTCTCGATGATCTCCCGCAACCGGGCGAGGAACGCGGCGGCGTAGGCGCCGTCGAAGGCCCGATGGTCCCAGGCCAGCGCCAGCACGCCGACGCTGTGGATGGCGATGGCCTCGTGGCCGTCGCGATCGGTGACCACCACCGGCTTCCTCCTCACGCCGTCGGTCGACAAGATGGCGACCTGGGGCTGGTTGATGATCGGGAACTGCATCAGGGTCCCGTACTGGCCGGGGTTGGTGATCGTGAAGGTGCCGCCCATGATCTCGTCGGCCGACAGCTTCTTGGCCCGGGCCCGCTGAGCCAGATCGACCACCTCGCGGGAGATGGCGCGCAGGCGCTTGGTCTCGACGTCGCGGATCACCGGCGCCAGCAGCCCCTGGAAGTCGAGGTCGACGGCGATGGCGAGGTTCACGTAGTGGTGGGTGATGATCTCGCCGTCGCCCACGCTGGCGTTCATCTGCGGGAAGTCGTGGATGGCGTCGGCGACGGCGCGGGCGATGAACGGCAGGTAGGTGAGGCTGAAGCCCTCCTCGGCCTTCCATTCGGCCCGATGGGCCTGGCGGACCCGCTCCACGTTCTCGAAGTCGACCTCGACGGCGGTGAGGACGTGAGGCGAGGTCGCCTTGGACGAGACCATGTGCTCGCCGGTCCGGAGCCGGATGTTGCTGAGCGGCGTCGCGGTGTCGCGGGCGCCAGCGCGGGCCGCGGGCGTGGCGGCCGGCGCCGGGGTTGCGGTGCTCGCCGCCGGGGCCGGGGCCGGGGCCGGCGCAGCGGCCTTGGCCGAGCCCGCCTGGATGGCGCCCTCGACGTCGGCCCTCGTGATGCGGCCACCGAGACCGGTACCGGCGATGGCGGACACGTCGAGACCGTGCTCGGTGATCAGCCGGCGCACCACCGGCGACAGCAGCCGGCCGTCACCGGCGGACTCGGCGCCGTCGCCGCTCGCCGGGGCTGGAGCCGGAGCCGGCGCGGTAGCAGGCGTCGCCGCCGGCTCTGGAGCCGGAGCCGGCTCGGGGGCCGGCGCAGGTGCGGGAGCGGGCGCCTCGGCCTCGGGCGCCGGCGCAGGTGCGGGCGCGGGCGCCTCGGCCTCGGGGGAAGGAGGGGGCTCTTCGGCCGCAGGGGCGGGGGCTGGCGCCGGCGCGTCGGCCGCGTCTCCGATCACCGCCAGGGCCGCGCCAACCTCGACGGTGTCGCCCTCGGGCACCTTGATCTCGGTCAGCACGCCAGCCACCGGAGACGGCACCTCGGAGTCGACCTTGTCGGTCGACACCTCGAACAGGATCTCGTCCTCGGCGACGCTCTCGCCGACCTGCTTGAACCACTTGGTGATCGTCCCCTCGGTGACGGTCTCACCGAGCTGGGGCATCACGACCTCTGCCATCTCCTCCTCCTCGTCCCTCGGTCGCCGTCAGCCGTGCAGGCTGCGTCCGGTCAGCGCCAGCACCGACTCACCGAACAGCTCGCTGAGCGTGGGGTGCGGCTGGATGAACTGGGCGACCTCGTCGACGGTGGCTTCCCAGTTCACCGCCAGGTAGCCCTGGCCGAGCTGCTCGGTGACCCAGGGCCCGGCCATGTGGACGCCGAGGATCCGGCCGCCGGTCCCCTCGGCCTGCTTCTCGGCGACGATCTTCACGAGACCGTCGGTGTCGCCGACGATCATGGCCCGGCCGTTGCCCGCGTACCGATGCTTCGACACCACGACCTCGTACCCCGCCTCCTTGGCGCTGGCCTCGCTGTGGCCGGCGAAGGCGACCTCGGGGTGGCAGTAGATGGCCCACGGCACCGCGGTGTAGTCGATCGGGACGGGGTCCTCACCCAACAGGTGCTGGATCACGAGGATGCCCTCGGCGAAGCCGACGTGGGCCAGCTGCGCGGTGGCGATCAGGTCGCCGACCGCGTAGACACCGGGCTCCGAGGTCCGGCAGTACGAGTCGACCTCGACGAAGCCGCGCTCGTCCACGACGACCGCGGTGTCGTCGAGACCCAGGTGGTCCGACAGCGGGCGGCGACCCACCGAGATCACCACCAGCTCGACGTCGATGGTCTCGCCGTCGCCGAAGCTCACGGTGGTCGAGGTGGCCGACGGCTCGTGGCCGTGGACCGTGACACCGGTCCTGATCTCGATGCCCCGCTTCTTGAACGAGCGCTCGACGACCTTGACCGCGTCGGCGTCGGCCCCGGGGATGATCTGCGGGAGCGCTTCGAGGACGGTGACCGTGGTACCGAGGTCGGCCATCATCGAGGCGAACTCGCACCCGATCGCGCCCCCGCCGATGACGGCGGCGGTCGCCGGCAGGGCTTCGAGGGACAACAGCTCGTCGGAGGTCACGACCCGGGTGCCGTCGACCTCGAATCCCGGGATGGTACGAGGCACCGAGCCGGTGGCCAGCACGACGTGGTTGGCGGTGAGCTCCACGTCGCCTGACTCGCCGCCGGTGATCTTCACCGTCCGGCCGCCGTGCAAGCTGCCGATGCCGTCGTACATGGTCACCTTGCGGGCCTTGAGCAGGCCGCTGAGCCCGCCGAAGAGCTGGTCGATCACCCGCTGCTTGCGGGTCTGGGTCGCCGAGAAGTCGACGTCGGGCCGGGTGACGGAGAAGCCGAACTCGCCGGCGTGGTCGATGGTGCGGGCCACCGACGCCGTCTCGAGCAGCTCCTTGGCCGGGATGCAGCCGACGTGCAGGCAGGTGCCGCCGACCTTGTTCATCTCGATCATGCCGATGTCCAGCCCGGCGCTGGCACCGTAGAGCGCCGCCGCGTAGCCGGCCGGTCCACCGCCGATGATGACGACGTCGTGGGTAGTCATGCCCGGCAGCCTATCGGCCGCTCCTTCGGCGGGCCGAGGCCCCGCTGCGGGCGTCAGCCCAGGAACCGGCGGGGGTCGACCGGTGTGCCGTCGATGCGGACCTCGAAGTGCAGGTGGGGTCCGGTCGAGTTGCCGGTCGATCCGACGAAGCCGATCGTCTCGCCGATGGTGACCGTGTATCCCTCGCCGACTGCGATGGAGCTCTGGTGGCCATAGAGCGTCGTCACCCCGCCGCCATGGTCGATGAGGACCGTGTTGCCGTAGCCATCGATCCAACCAGCGAAGAAGACCACCCCGCTCTCGGCCGCGACGATCGGGGTGCCGGTGTCGGCTGCGAAGTCGATGCCCTGGTGCATCCGACCCCATCGCTCGCCGAACTCCGACGAGACCGGGCCCGCCGTCGGCCACCGCATCGAGCTCGGTGGGATCGGGTCGTCGAGCGAGCCACAGTCGACCGCGACGCCCCGATCGTCGACGGGCACCAGGCCCTGCGCGCACTCGCTCCGCCACAGCGCTCGCTGCTCGACCTCGGCCCGGAGCAGCTCGTAGCGGGCCGCGATCAGACGGTTCAGCGTCTCCTGCTGGGCTGCCAGGGCGTCGACCTCGGCCCGGAAGGCCGCGATCCGGTCTTCGAGCTCGGCCTTGAGCGCGGTCTGCTCGACTCGGGCCGCGTCGAGCTCGGCCCGCGCCGCGGTCGCGCTCCGGCGGCTGGCCGCCGCCAGCTCGCCGGCCGCATCGGCCTGACGCTCGCGTTCCACGAGCGCGGCCTCGGCCCGGCTCAGCTCGTCGAACACGGCCCGATCGCTGGCCGCCACCGCTTTCAGCAGCACCGCCTTGCGAGCGGCCACGCTGAAGTCGCTCGACTGGACCACCGACACGACCGACGCTCCCCGGTCCGGGTGGATGTAGGCCTCGACGGCTCGGGCCGTGACGACCTCCCTCCACGCCTCGACCTCGGCCAGCGCCTCGGCCGCGGCATGGTTCAACGTGATCTCGCGCCGGATCGCCTCCTGCTGGTCGGCCTCGGCCTGCGCGATCTCGGCGACCACCGCGGCGATCTGGTCGTCGAGGGCCGCGATGGCCGCCTCGAGCTGGGCGTCGGTGGCGTGGAGCGAGGACAGCTCGGCCGAGGCCTCGTCGAGGCGCTGCGACATGGCGTCGCGCTCGGCCTCGGTCTGGTTCAGCAGGTAGTCGGTCTCCACCCGCCGTTCGAGGTACTCCTCGTCGACCGCGGGAGGCGGGCCAGCCGTCGAGGCCGCGCCCGAGGCGCTCGGGATCGGCATGGCCGCGACCAGCGCGAGGACCAGCAGCGCGGTGCGGGCGCGACCACATCCGGAGCGGGGTACGACCGATCGAATCCGGGTCGCCGAGACCTCGATGGGGATTGCGGGGCGCGGAGCAGACATGGGATCCACCGCTCCGCTTGCTGGGGACACGATAGCAGACGCGCGGCCGGCGGTAGCCTGGTCGCGTGAGCACCCGGCGTCTGATCCTCGCTGCGCTCCTGTGCGGTCTCGCCATCCTGGTGGCCTTCACCGTGCAGGTGCTGCTGGCGACTTGAGCGGCCCGTCATCACCGGCAACCGGCTCGTTTCCCCTGTTCTTGTCACGCGGCGTGGTCGGCGAGTACACTCCGTGGTCAACGGGATCCGGTCAGGCATGGCGTACCGGCACAGGATGCGGGTGCGGTACGGCCGCAGTGCGAGTGCGTAGTGTGACCGGGAGCACCGGTCGCTGCCGCCCTGGTCAGCGCGACCCGAGAGGGCGATGAGCGCCGATTCGATGGACGAGATCACCGCAACCCAGAACCAGGGCACCTCCGAAGGGGCCGACGGCGCCATCGGTGCCTTCGCCTCGGTCGTGCGGGATCTCGACGAGGTCGCCGCTCGGCGGGCCGCCATCCGCTACGCGGTCGTCGACCGCTGCGTCGCCGCGCTCGAGGTCGACATCGACTCGCGGGTCGATGCGCTGAGCGCCGCTCTCGTGGCCGAGCTCGGGGCCCTGCTGTCCCCGACTCCGGTGCCGGCGCCCGACGCAGCCGACCGGGGTGCGGGCACCATCGCCCATCTCGACGGGCTCGGTGGCGTGGCCGACGGCGTCCGCCATCAGCACGAGAGCTGGGACGGATCCGGTGGCCCTCGCGGCCTGGCCGGAAAGGACATCCCGCTCACCTCGCGCCTGGTCGCCATCGGATCGGCGATCGCCGACGTGATCACCGACGTCATCGCCCCGGTCGACTGGCGGGAGGGCGTGAACCGCGTGCGTGAGCTCCGAGGCAGCCACCTCGACCCGGCCATCGTCGATGCCTACCTCGATCAGATCGACCTCGAGCACCCCGAGCTCGACCACCACTCCACCGGCATCGGCGGGTGCCTCGAGCTGCTGGCCGCCATCCGGCCGACCGCCTCCTACCCCATCGAGGCCCTCGGCGACATCAGCGCCGCCATCGGTGCCATCGACGACCTCAAGCACGTCCTGGCCCTCATCGCCGAGCAGGCCCGGCGCACCATCGACGCCGGCCTGGTCACCGTCGGGCGGCTCGACACCACCCGCGGGGTCATCGCGGTGATGGTCAACGTCGGCGATCTGGAGCCGGGGCAACAGCGCTTCCCGGTCGACGAGAGCCACCCGTTCCCGCTGACCGAGGGCGCCCACCCCGCGCTCGTGCACCGGCCCAGCAGCCGCGACGACGGGCTCGGCTCGATCATCGTGGCCCCGATCAGCGTCGAGGCCACTCCCTGGGGAGTGGTCATCGCCCGCTCCGACGCCAACCGACGCTCGCTCGACGAGGGCGACGTGCAGGTCCTCGGGGTGGTGGCCGACGAGCTGGGGCGGGCCGTGTCCAAGGTCGAGCGCCTCACCGCCGTGGTCGAGATGGCGCACCGCGACCCCCTCACCGGAGTCTTCAATCGACGGGTCCTCGATCAGCGGCTACGCGAGATCTTCGACCGGCCGGTCCCCGATCGGGTCGACGCCGCGCTGATCATGTGCGACCTCGACGGGCTGAAGAAGATCAACGACACCCTCGGCCACGCGGTTGGTGACCGCGTCCTCGTCCAGCTGGCCTCGACGCTCATCGAGGCCATCGACGGTCACGACGGCGCCGAGGTGTGCCGCATCGGCGGCGACGAGTTCTGCGTGCTCATCGAGCGAGGAGGCCTCCTGTCCTCCGAGCCGATCCGCGCTCGCATCGAGCAGCTGGCAAGCCGGTTGCACGACCCGCCGATCAGCGTCTCGTGCGGGGTGGCGACCGCATCGCCGGACATCTCCACGCCGAGCGAGCTGCTTCGCGCCGCCGACCTGGCCCAGTACGACGTGAAGCGGACCCGCCGGGGCGAAGGCGGCCCGGCGTTCGGTGCCGACGAGCCAGGCGGACGGCGGACCCATCGCGACACCTGACCGCGAACCCCGACCGGAGCCGACCGACCGGGGCCACCCCGGCACCCGACGCGACATCTCGCACCGGGAGCGGCGACACTGGACCCGATGATCGACGGGTTCGGACGCCCCCAGTCGGCGTTGGTGCTCGGCGGTGGGTCCGACCTCGCCCGGGCGACGATGAGCCGCCTGGTTCGCGGCGGGTGCCGGCGAGTGGTGCTGGCCGGGCGCCCGTCGACCTCGCTGACCGAGGCTGCGGCCCGGCTCGCCGACGACGGCGCCGAGGTGATCCAGCTCGAGTACGACGCCGCCGATCCCGAGGGCCACGACCGGGTCGTCGACCAGGCCGGCTCGGCGGTCGGCGACCTCGATCTGGTGATGGTCGCGTTCGGGGTGCTCGGCGAGCGGTTCGACCTCGACGTCGACCCCACCGCGGCCGCCGAGCTCATGGCGGTCAACTGCGGGGGCGCGGTGGCAGCTTCGCTGGCTGCCGCACGGCGGCTGCGCGACCAGGGTCACGGCACGCTGGTGGTCCTGTCGTCGGCCGCAGTGGCCCGTCCCCGGGTCGCCAACCTCGTCTACTCCGCCGGCAAGGCCGGCCTCGACAGCTTCGTTCGCGGCCTCGCTGACGCCCTCGTCGGGACCGGGGCCAGAGCGATGATCGTGCGTCCCGGGTACGTGCCGACCAAGATGACCGCCGGGCGCGCCCCCCTGCCCCTCGCCGCCACACCCGAGGCGGTGGCCCGAGGCATCGAGCGGGGCCTGGCCCGGCGCAGCAAGGTCGTCTGGGTGCCTGCCGCGCTCGGACCGACGGCCGCCGCCCTCAAGGCGCTCCCCGCTCCGCTGTGGCGCCGCCTCTCCCGCCGATGACCCGCCCCCATGCCGACGCGACCAACCGGCTGCCGGCCGTGGTGCGCGCCGCCCGACCCCGCCAGTGGCTCAAGAACGGCCTGGTGCTCGCGGTGCCGGCGGCGGCCGGTGTC
>JBFJYB010000038.1:0-11637 GCA_041622835.1 Acidimicrobiales bacterium
GCCACGAGGGTGGCCGCGATCCTGGTCTTCATCTGTGCTCCTCGGTGGGGGTGGACATCACCCCCTACACGCCACCGCCCCCCGATCGGGTTTGGTCGGGCGCTACTCGTCGTCGGGCTCGTCCGGCTCGTCGCCGCTGCCGGGACCCGAGTTGTCCCCGTCGGGCTCGTCGTCTGAGTTGCCGGGGCCGGAGTTGTCCTCGTCGGGCTCGTCGTCTGAGTTGCCGGGGCCGGAGTTGTCCTCGTCGGGCTCGTCGTCGGCCGGCGTCGGCTCGGGCCCTGGCGTCGGAGCGGGCTGCGCCGGCGGCTCGGTGAAGGGTGCGAGCCGGAAGTCGATCGGGAGGTCGGGGCTCGGCGTCGGCTCGGGCGTCGGTCTCGGCGCCGGAGTGGGCGTCGGCGTGGGCGCGGGCGTGGCGTCGGTCGAGGGCTCGGGGGTCGTCGTCACGATGATCTCGGTTGGTGCCGGGTCGGGTCCAGGCCACAGTGCCGTGCCGAGACCGACCGCCCCGGCCAGCGTCACCAGGCTCAGCAGGCCGGTCGTGGCCTGACGACGACGCCTCGCCCGTCGCAGCGCAGGGCGCAGCGCCGCCAGCGCCGTGGCCGGGTCGTGGTCGTCGGGGACGAGGTCCCGGAGGGCGCGTCGCAGGCCGTCGTCGTTCATGTCCGCTCCCCGAACGTGGCGGCCAACAAGGGCTCGAGCTTGTTCCTGCCCTCGTGCAGGCTGTACTTCACCGCGCCGCTGCTGATGGCCATGACCTGTGCGATCTCGTCGACCGAGAGATCTTCCAGGTAGTGCAGCGCGACGGCGGTCCGCTGCCGCTCGGGCAGTGTCCTCACCGCGGCCATCAGATCGTCGTCGAGGCGGGCCGGCTCGGGCGTCGGGTCCGGCGCCGCACCGGCCGCCCGGTCCTCGCGGCTCCGTCGGCGGGTCTCACTGCGCTTGACGTCGCGGAGCCGATTGATGGCGACCTTGCGGACCCACGCCGCCGGTGCGTCGTAACGCGACAGCCGCCGCCAGCGCGCGTGGGCGCGCACGAATGCGTCCTGCACGCTGTCGGCCGCGGCCTCGCGGTCGCCGCCGATCAGGGTGAGCGTGCGTACCATCGGGCCGTAGTGCGTCGTGAAGAACGTGTCGAAGTCCTGGGATCGGGTCATCGGGTCGACAACGGGTACACGCCACCGGCGGGTCGAGGGGTTTGGTCGGCCTCCGTTCTATCCGGACAATCTCGACAGCCGGGCCCGCAGGTCGCGCTTGAGGACCTTGCCCGACCCGGTCTTGGGCAGCTCGTCCATCGGCACGACGTGCTTGGGAACCTTGAAGCCGGCCAGGTGCTCGTGGGCGAAGGCCACAAGCTCGGCCGGTTCGACCGAGGGCCCCTCGGGCACGACCACCGCGCACACCGCCTCGCCCCACTCGTCGTCGGGAACGCCGATCACTGCGGCCTCGTGGACGCCCGGATGCCGCTCCAGCACCTCCTCGACCTCGGCCGGGTAGACGTTGACCCCGCCGCTGATGATCAGGTCACGCTTGCGGTCGCATATGTAGAGGTATCCGTCGTGGTCCCGGTAGGCGATGTCGCCCACGGTCTGGAACCCGTCACGGTGGTCGGCCGCGAACTGATCGGGCTGGTTGTGGTAGGCGTCGAACACGCCGGCTGACCGGACGAAGAGCTCGCCCGGCGCGTACGGCTCGGAGACCTCGGCCCCGTCGTCGTCGATCAGGCGGATCTCGACGCCCGGAGCCTCTTTTCCGCACGAACCGGGCTTGGTGAGCTGGTCCTCCGGAGCCAACACCGTGTTCACGCTCAGCTCGGTCGACCCGTACACCTCCCACAGCGACTCCGGAGGGAAGTCGCGGACGTAGGCCCGCTTCAGGGTGCTCGTCCACGGCGCCGCGTTGGCGATCATGCACCGCATCGACGACACGTCGTAGCGGGCCTTGACGTCGGGCGGCAGGGCGCAGATCCGTCGGATCGGCGTGGGAGCCGAGAACGTGGTCGTCACGCGGTGGGCGTCGACCAGCCGCAGCCAGTCCTCGGCGTCGAACCCGTACTGGGTGACGATCGTCGCCCCGAGCAGGTGGGCCCGGGCGGCGAACCCCCCGGGTCCCGAGTGGTACAGCGGCCCGGTCGTCAGGTACACGTCGTCGAGCCGCCAGCCCATCAGGTCGAGCAGGGCGGTGGTGCCCGGCTGGGCGTCGATGCGGCGGACCGCTCCCTTCGGCCGGCCGGTCGTGCCCGAGGTGTAGATCATGGTCCGGGTCTCGCCGCCCGACGACGGTGTGTGGGCCGAGGCCGCCGTGATCAGCTCGGACGCCGCGAGCTGGCCGTCGCCCGGCGCTCCGCCGAAGACGATCGTGTGGCGCAGCTGCGGGGCGGCTGCGGCCGCTTCGCCGAAGGTCTCCCGTTGGGCGGCGTCGACCCAGGCCACCCGCCCGCCGCTGTCGACGACGAGATGGGCCATCTCCTCGGCCGTGAGCCGGTAGGGGATGGGGACCGACGTGGCCCGGGCGCGACGGATGGCGTGGGTCACCACGACCGTCTCGAGCGAGTTCGGTCCGCACCACAGGACCCGGTCGCCGGGCTCCACGCCGAGGTCGACGAGGGCGCCGGCCAGCCGGGCCGCCTCGTCGTCGAGCTCGGCCCAACCGAGCTTCCGGGGAGCCTGGCCGGGACGGTCGTCGATGACCGCGTCGCGGTCGGGCTGGAGCCGGGCGAAATGGGTCAGATGGTCGCTGGCCACGGGCGCCGACGGTAGGCGGGCCCCGCTCCTGGCGCATAGCCTGCGGCGCGATGATCCTGTCGGACCGCAGCATCAAAGAGGAGCTCGACGCCGGCCGCATCGAGATCGACCCGCTGCTCGACGGCGCGATCCAGCCGTCGTCGGTCGACCTCCGCATCGACCGGTACTTCCGGGTGTTCCGGAACCACACGCTCGGCTACATCGACGTCAAGCAGAACCTCGAGGACCTCACCGAGCTGGTCGAGGTCGCCGAGCCCGACGTGTTCATCCTGCACCCCGGCGAGTTCGTGCTCGGATCGACGCTCGAGCGGGTGCGCCTGCCCGACGACCTGGTCGCCCGGCTCGAGGGCAAGTCGAGCCTCGGCCGTCTCGGTCTGCTGATCCACAGCACCGCCGGGTTCGTCGACGCGGGATGGAACGGCCAGCTCACCCTCGAGCTGTCCAACGTCGCCAACCTCCCCATCACCCTGTACCCGGGGATGAAGATCGGCCAGATCTCGTTCAACCGCATGACCACCGCCGCCGACAACCCCTACGGCTCACCCGCGGCCGGCTCCAAGTACCAGGACCAGGTCGGCCCCCGCGCCAGCCGCTACTGGGAGAACTTCCACCCCGACCCCCCTCCCCCGTGATCTGTGACCGCTGAGGGCGCGCCGGCGCGCCCCGTGCAGTCAGAAGAGCGGGGGAGTGTGCGGAGGGAGGTGCGGGGAGGTGCGGGGGGAATGTCAATGATGTAGTTTCGGGGCCATGGCTGAGCTTCGCTTCTACTTCGGCACCATGGGCTCGGGCAAGAGCACCCAGGCCCTCCAGATCCACCACAACCTCCGCAGCCGCGGGCTGCGCACGTTGCTGACCACCCAGCTCGACCGTCAGGCCGGGCGGGTGTCGAGCCGGCTGGGGGTGTCGGCCGAAGCCGAAGTCGTCGACGACTCGGTCGACCTCTACCGGCTCGCCCAGCGCGAGACCGACCGCCAGGGCGGCCTCGACGCCATGATCTGCGACGAGGGTCAGTTCTACGCGCCCCTCCAGATCGAGCAGCTCGCCCGGGTGGTCGACGCCCTCGACGTCGAGGTCTACGCCTTCGGGCTGCTCACCAGCTTCCAGGGGGAGCTGTTCGCCGGAACCGCTCGGCTGCTCGAGCTGGCCGACGTCCGATCCGAGGTTCAGGTCGAGGCCCGCTGCTGGTGCGGTCGGCGGGCCACCCACAACGCCCGGCTGGTCGACGGCCGCCAGGTGTACGACGGGGTGCTCAAGGTCGTCGGCGACACCAACAGCGACGCGGTCGTCAGCTACGAGCTGATGTGTCGTCTCCATTGGCATGCCGGCAAGCAGCTGGCGCAGGGATCGCAGCTCGAGCTGCTCGACGGCGATCGGGTCGAGGTCGCGGCCCGGGCCGGGGCCGCCCACCCCTCCCACCCCTGACCCGACGGTTTCCTAATCCTGCTTGTCGCGGGCCAGTTGCTGGGCCTGGCCGACCCAGTTGAAGTGGCTGATCCGGTTGGGTAGGCCGAGCACCTCCTCCAGCTCGCGCACCGCGTCGCGGTCGAGGGCCGCCAGCTGCTCGAAGGTGGTGATCCCGAGCTGGTTGAGCGCCTCGGCGTCGGCCGGGCTCATGCTCTTCACCCGAGCGAGATCGTCGGGCCCGCCGACCGCAGCGGGGACGGTGAAGCTCACCGACCGGGGCGGTGCCGCCGGCTCGGGCTCGGGTTCCGGCTCGGGCTCGGGCTGGGGCTCGAGCTCGGGTTCGGGTTCGGGCTCGGGTGCCGGCTCGGCCAGCGCCGCCCGAGGCTCGTCGGTCACCATTGTCGCCACCGCCCCGGCCAGGTCGTCGACGCCGGCGGCACCGGCTTCGGCACCCGCCGCCTCGCTGCCACTGTGGCTGTCGCCGTCGCCCCCGTCCCAGACGAACGGCGCCGGGCGGGTCAGCTCGGCGCGGCGTCGGGCCTCGGCCTCGGCCTCGCCGGTCTCGAGCGCATCCAGCACGTGCATGGAGATGTCGGCGACCCGGACCTCGTCCTCCTCCTTGCCGGCGCCCTTCACCCCGTCGTCGATCATGATGTAACAGAACGGGCAGGCGGTCGCGACCCGGCTGGCCCCGGTGGCGATCAGCTCCTCGGACCGCTCGTCGTTCACCTTCTTGCCGATGGTCTCCTCCATCCACATACGGGCCCCGCCCGCCCCGCAGCACATGGCGGTCGTCCCGTTGCGGCCGGCCTCGACGACCTCGACCCCACCCAGCGAGCCGATGACCTTGCGGGGCGCGAGGTACACGTCGTTGTGGCGCCCGAGATAGCAGGAGTCGTGGTACACGACCCGCTCGTCGAGCCGGGCCTCGGACAGGTCGAGCCGACCCGCCTCGACGAGCTGCTCGAGGAGCTGGCTGTGGTGGATGACCTCGTAGTGTCCGCCGAGCTGGGGGTACTCGTTGGCCAGCGTGTTGAAGCAGTGTGGGCACTGGGTGATGATCTTGCGCACGCCCATGTCGTTCAGGAGCTCGACGTTCTGGGTGGCCAGCATCTGGAAGATGTACTCGTTGCCCGAGCGCCGAGCCGGGTCGCCGGTGCAGTTCTCGGCCGGACCGAGGATGGCCACGTCGACCCCGGCCCGCCGCAACAGCTTGGCCATGGCCTGGGTCACCTTCTTGTTCTTGTCGTCGAAGCTCCCGGCGCACCCGACCCAGTAGAGGTACTCGGCTTCGAACGGGTCGCCGCCGTCGAGCACCGTGACCCCGTCGAGGTCGGAGGCCCACTCGGCCCGCTCGCTCTGGCTGATGCCCCACGGGTTGCCCGAGTTCTCCATCGCCCGGTAGGCCGTGCCCAGCTCGGTCGGGAAGTCGGACTCCATCAACGACAGGTACCGCCGCATGTCGAGGATCTTGTCGAGGATCTCGATGTTGACCGGACAGATCTCGTCACACGCCTTGCAGGTGGTGCAGGCCCACACCTCCTCGGAGGTGACCCGCTCGAAGATCGAGTTGGCGCTGACGGTGATGTCGGGGTCGACGCCGATCGGAGGGGTCACGACCGGATCGCCGGTGGCGGCCATCACCTCGCCGGTCTTCAACACGATCTCGCGAGGGTCGAGCGGCTTGCCGGTGGCGTGGGCCGGGCACACCGAGGTGCACCGCCCGCACATGGTGCAGGCGTCGGTGTCGAGCAACTGCTTCCACGTGAAGTCCTCGACGGTGGCGGCGCCGAAGGTCTCGAGCTCGGTCTCCATGAGGTCGGGCATGGCCCGCATGGCGCCCTTTGGCCGCTCGCGATCCTTCAGGTACATGTTCAGCGGGGAGGTGAACATGTGCCGGAGCATCGTCGTCGGCAGGATCACGAGGAAGGCGACGAACGAGATCACGTGGGCGATCCACCACGCCTGGTGCCAGCCCGACAGGTTGTCGCTGCTGTCGACCAGGGTCGCCAGCGGGTAGCCGATGACCGACCACTTCTCGAAGCCGGGTGTCCCGTCGAGGGCGATGCGGAACGCCTCGGCACCGAAGCCGGTGACGCCGATGGCGAGGAACGTGAACAGGATGACCGCGTGCTCCGGCTTCGACTTGATGCGGATCCGGTAGGGGCGCAGTCGTCGGGGCCCGTAGCGGCGGGCGATGGCGAACAGCACGCCGGCCACGAAGATCGCACCGGCCACGTCGCCCACCAGCGAGTAGCCCCGGTAGACGTCGCCGTGCAGGAACTTGGCGTCGTCGGGGAGCTGGTGGTTGATCTCGAGGGTCGTCGTCACGCCCAGCAGGATCAGGAACGAGAAGTAGATCATCGAGTGCATGATCCCGGCGACGGGGTCACGCAGCAGGGTCTGCATGTACACGCCGGCCCGGAAGTCACCGAGGCGACGGGCCACGTTCTTGGTCGTCGTCCGGCGGTTGTCGGGTGCGCCCCGCTGCCAGTTCTTGACCCGGTGCGAGAACAGGACCGCGGCGTAGACCAGCAGGACCGGGATGACCGTGTAGAAGGCGACCTTCAGCGACCCGGGGACGTTGTCGAACACCTCCCGCGTCACGGCCGACTCGTCGTGGAAGTCGGTGACGAGCGGGACGATTCCCGACACCGCGGTGAAGGCCGCGATGCCGACGCCCAGCCCGATGACGAGGTGCTGTGGCTTCAGGCGGCCGGTGCCGGTGTCGTCGGCTGAGGAGCGGTCGTCCATGGCGCCGCCAACGGTAGTGGCCCGGCGCGGGCCGGACTGAATCTGTCGACCGTGGCGATCCCGCTGCAGTTCACACTCGCGAAACAAGTGCGAAACGTGCCCTCCATAGCTTGCCCGCAGTCGGCATTCGAGCTCACCAGGAGCCGAGGAGGATCACGATGAAGCAGAAGCTGGGCGTCGCCGCGCTGGTGTCGGTGGCGGTGATGATCGCACTGGCCACCCCGGCCATGGCCGAAGAGAACGGCCCCGACACGCAGGTGATCCTCGACAACATCTGGGTGCTGATCGCCGGCGTGCTGGTCTTCTTGATGCAGGCCGGCTTCGCCCTCGTCGAGGCCGGGCTGACCCGGGCCAAGAACGTCGCCAACATCATGGCCAAGAACCTCGCCGACATGTGCATCGGCGTGCTCGCCTTCTTCGCCATCGGGTTCGGTCTCGCCTACGGCAGCGACGGGGGCAGCCTGATCGGCACCGACTCCTTCTTCCTGTCGGGCCAGTCGGGTGACCTGCTCGCCGACTCGATCTTCACCGACTTCTTCTTCCAGGTCGTGTTCGCCGCGACCGCGGTGACGATCGCCTCGGGCGCGATGGCCGAGCGCACCAAGTTCGCGGGCTACCTCATCTTCAGCGCGGTCATGACCGGCCTCATCTACCCGTTGGTGGTGCACTCGTTCTGGAGCGGTGAGGGCCTCATCGCCGACCTCGAGATCGGCAACGCCAAGTTCGGCGACTTCGCCGGGTCGACCATCGTCCACTCCGCCGGCGGGTGGGCGGCGCTGACCGGCGCGTACTTCCTCGGTCCCCGGCTCGGGAAGTACGACGCCGACGGCAATCCACGGGCGCTGCCCGGTCACAACATCGCCTATGCGGTGATCGGCGTGTTCATCCTGTGGTTCGGCTGGTTCGGGTTCAATGCCGGTTCGGAGCTCGCCGCCGACGCCGTGGTCATGCGCGCCGCCGCCACGACCCTGATCGCCGCCGCGGCCGGCGGGTTCGCGGCGGGGGTCGTCATCTGGAAGCGGACCGGGGCCATGGACGTCGCCATGGCCGGCAACGGGGTCCTGGCCGGCCTGGTCGGCATCACGGCCGGAACCGCGACCATGAACACCTTCGGTGCCTTGGTCACCGGGCTGGTCGCCGGCTCGATCGTGGTCTATGCGGTCACCTTCTTCGACCGGATCCGGATCGACGACCCGGTCGGGGCCATCTCGGTGCACGGGATCTGCGGCGTGTGGGGCACGCTGGCCGTCGGCCTGTTCGCCCGCTACAGCGACGGGTTCGTCGCCACCGACGATGCCGGCCTCTTCTACGGGGGCGGTCTCGACCAGCTCGTGGTGCAGTTCCTCGGCGTGGTCATCGTGGCCGCCTTCGTGCTGACCACGACCGGCGCGCTGTTCTGGGCGCTGAAGCGGGCCGATCTGCTCCGGGTCTCTCCCGAGGAGGAGTCGGAAGGCCTCGACGTCGCCGAGCACGGCTCGGCGGGCTACGGGGTCGACGTGCGCGTGTGAGCTCCGGGGGTCTCACCCCCCGGGGGCGGCCGCCGCATACAGTCGGCGGCGACATGGGGACGTCCCGACTCTGGAGATTCGGACCCGGGCGGGTGAGACGCTGGACGCTGGCCGCAGCGGTCGCGGCGGCGCTGACCGCCGCCGCTGTAGCCGCCGGGGCTGGCGGCAGCGAGCCCGACCGGATCTTCGTCGCCAACTCGCTGAGATCGGGTCCGGCCGAGTACAGCTTCTCCTTCGGCGGGACCGGCGACACGACCGTGGTGGGGGATTTCGACGGCGACGGCGCCGACGACTTCGCCTCACGGGTCGGCCGGTCCGTGGAGATGGTGGATGCGACCGGGATCCCGTTGGGGGCGGTGAGCTACGGCACCGCTTCCGACGGAATCTTCCTCGCCGGCGACTGGAACGGCAGCGGAACCGACGGGTTCGCCATCGTGCGCGGCAACACCGTGTTCCAGCGCGACACGCCGACCAACGGCCCGGCCACCAACGTGTTCTCGCTCGGTCGGGCCGGTGACGAGTACCTGGCCGGCGACTTCGACGGCGACGGGATCGACACCATTGCCGTCCGGCGAGGCACCACGATCTACCAGCGCAACTCCAACACGAGCGGCCCGGCGCACGTCGTGCTCGGCTACGGCGCGGGAGGCGACCGGATCGTCTTCGGCGACTTCGACGGCGACGGCATCGACACGCCGGCCGCCCAGCGCGGCAATGTCGTGTTCGTCCGGAACTCCAATACGACCGGAACCGCCGACCGACGGGTGTCGATCGGGAGGCTCGGCGATCTCGCCGTCGCCGGCGACTTCGACGGCGACGGCGTCGACACGATCTCGGTGATCCGGGACCCGAACCGGTCAACGACGGACGACCCGGGCAAGGGCACGATCGTCATCAAGGTGTCGGCGCACCAGGCGACGACGGGCCCCTTCCGCTTCACCGGAGATCTGGGCCAGTTCGGCCTGGCCACCGGGCAGGCCCGCGAGATGACGGCGCGGGCCGGTACCTACGACGTCGTCCAGGGCCATCCCTTCCGCTCCCCTGGAGGCTTGGTCCTGTCGGACCTCAGGTGTCAGGACTCGGACCGCCGAGGCGCCATGACCACCGTCGAGCTCGGCGACCGCACCGCCACGATCCGCCTCGACGACGGCGAGCGGGTGGTCTGCCGCTTCGTGAACGGCCCCCCCAACATCCTGCTGCTGCTCAGCGACGACCAGGGCTACACCGACTACGGCTTCATGGGCAACGAGATCGTCCTCACCCCGAACCTCGATCGGCTGGCCGGCGAGAGCACGGTGTTCCGCCACGGGTTCACGTCCTCGCCGCTGTGCACACCGTCGCACGTGTCGCTGCTGACCGGGCTCGAGTGGCTCCAGTTCACGCAGCGCAGTCGCGAGATCCGGCGGCCGAACGTCGATCGCCTGCCGCTCATGGAACCGGTCGCCGGCCTGCTCGTCGACGCCGGGTACGCGAGCTTCGTCGGGGGCAAGTGGTGGTTCGGGGACCCGGCCGACTCGGGCTTCAGTGCGGTCGGGTCGGGGGTCGACGACTTCGGGCGCGACTCCGTCGCCTCGCTGTTCGACTTCCTCGACGATCACCGACGCGAGCCGTGGTACGCCTACGTCGCGCCGGCGCTGCCCCACTCGCCGTGGGACGCACCCCAGGAGATCGTCGACCGCTATGACGGTGCCGTCCTCTCCGAGGAGACCAGGCAGTTCTACGCCAACATCACCCGGTTCGACGACCGGGTCGGTGAGATCCTCGGGTACCTCGACGACAACGACCTACGAGAGTCGACCCTGATCGTCTTCACCACCGACAACGGCTTCCAGCAGGGGCCGCTGGACCCAGGGGTCAAGTGGGGCGGTGAGCACGGCAAGCTGTCGCCCTACGAGCTGGGCTTCCGGACGCCGGTGCTGTTCAGCCTCCCCGGCGTGATCCCGGCCGGCACCGGTGCCGGCCTGGTGGCCATGGCCGATCTGTACCCGACCACGCTGTCCTTCGCCGGGGTCCCGGTCCCCGCCGGCCGGATCGGCGACGACCTGACCGACGCGCTGACCGGGGCAGGCCGGGTCGGCCGGGAGTCGATCGTCGGGATGACCCCGATCATCCGGAGCCCGGGCACCGCCGAGTCCAGTCCGGAGAAGGTCTTTTACTACCGCGACGACCGCTGGCGGTACATCTGGTGGGAGGCCAGCGGTCACGAGGAGCTGTACGCGATCGCCGACGATCCGCTCGAGCTCGACGACGTGGTGCGTCGCCATCCGGTGCTGGCCGAGCGGTTCCGGACCGAGATCCAGGCGTGGATCGGTGGGCTGAACGTGTCGCCGGCCGCGTTCGCGAACCCGGAGATGCCTCCGTGCGTGGCGGCCGAGGAGGCGGTGTGAACGGAAGCGGGACGGTGCGCTACTGTCGCTTACCTTGACGGATCGGGTGGCCGGGTTCGACAGCCGGGGGGATATGCAACATATGCGGAGGGCGGTTCTGGTCGGCGGATCCCTGCTCTCGCTGTTCGTGGTTGCACTGCTCGTGCTTGCCGGGGCGGCGGTGGCGGGGGGTTCGGCTGACAACGAGATCTTCGTGAAGAACTCGATTCGGTCGGGGCCGGCCGATTACAGCTTTGTGTTCGGGCGGGGTTCTTCGCAGGTCGTGACCGGTGATTTCAACGGCAGCGGGAGCGATGGGTTCGCGGCTCGTGACGGCTCGCTGGTGACGATGGTGAGTGCTGTGGGCGCGTCGCAGGGCACTGCGACTTTCGGTTTGGCGTCGGACACGGTGTTCTTGACTGGTGACTGGAACGGGAGTGGGACGGACGGCTTCGCGGTGGTGCGGGGCAACATCGTGTTCCAGCGGAACTCCCCGACGAGTGGCCCGGCTTCGAACGTGTTCGCCTACGGGATGGTCGGCGACGAGTACTTCTCGGGTGATTTCGACGGCGACGGCGTCGACACGATCGCGGTGCGTCGGGGCAATCTGATTCTGTTCCGGAACTCCAACACGACCGGGGTTGCCAGCGGGTCGATGGGGTATGGGAAGGCGGGCGATCAGCTGGTGTTCGGTGATTGGGATGACGACGGGGTGGACACGCCGGCGGTGCGGCGGGCGAACGTGATCTTCCTGCGGAACTCGAACACGGCCGGTGTCGCCGATCAGACGATCGGCTATGGGCGTCCGGGTGACCAGTTGTTGGCGGGTGACTTCAACGGTTCGAGCACGGCGGCGGTGGCGCC
>JBFJYB010000039.1:0-11632 GCA_041622835.1 Acidimicrobiales bacterium
CGACCATCCGGCCCTCGGTCAGCGTCCCGGTCTTGTCGGTGCAGATCACCGTCACCGACCCCAGGGTCTCGACGGCGGGCAGCTTCCGGATCAGCGCATGGTGGCGGATCATCCGCTGCGCACCCAGCGCCAGACCGATGGTGACGACCGCCGGGAGCGCCTCGGGAATGGCCGCCACCGCCAGGCTCACCGAGACGAGGAACATGTCCTTGACCGGCTCCCCGCGGGCGACGCCCACGGCGAACACGATGAGGCAGATCACGACGGCGGCGGCCGCGAGCCACCGCCCGAGCACGGCGAGCCGGCGCTGGAGAGGTGTGCGGGGCGCCTGGTGGGCCTTGAGCAACCCGGCGATCCGGCCGAGCGCGGTGTCCATGGCCGTGGCGACCACGATCCCGCGTGCTCGCCCGTAGACGACGGCGGTCCCCTTGAAGGCCATGTTGTGGCGGTCGCCGACCAGCTCGCCGGCGTCCTCGATGATCACGTCGAGGCGCTTGTCGACGGGAACGGACTCGCCGGTGAGCGCGGCCTCGTTCATTCGCAGGTTGGGACAGTCGACGAGGCGGACGTCGGCCGCCACGACGTCGCCGGTATCGAGGACCAGGACGTCGCCGGGCACCAGCTCGGGTGCGGCGACCGTCGACTCGACCCCGTCTCTCACGACCCGGGCGCTGGGCGCGGTCATCGTGCGCAGCGCAGCCATGGCCTGCTCGGCGCGGTACTCCTGGACGAAGCCGATCATGGCGTTGAGGAAGACGATGGCGCCGATGACGATGGCGTCGGTCGGCTCACCGATCGCGGTCATGATGGCGGCCGCGGCGAGCAGCACCACGATCATCGTGTTGGCGAACTGCCCCGCGAACAGGCGCCACGCCGCCGGGGCAGGCTCCTCCTCGAGCTCGTTGGGGCCGTGCCGGCTCTGCCGGTCGGCGACCTGGGAAGCGGTGAGGCCGGCCGTCGGGTCGGTGTCGAGCGCGGCGACCACCGCATCGACGTCGTCCGCCCACCACGCCCGGGTCGGGCTCGACCCGAGTGTCGTCAGGTGCTTCTGCATCGGCGTCGCTGGAGCCTAGGTCGCCGCGAGCGCACCCGGGTCGAGCAGCCGGTTGGCCCGGGCCAGCTCGACCGCCGTCACCCGGCGCAACCACCGGAGCTGGCGGGCGTCGAGTCGGGCACAGGCCCAGTCCCAGTGGAGGGCGGCGACGTCGCCGGGGGAGAGCGTCTGGTCGAGGCCGACCGCGACCCGCTCGACGGTGGGCTCGGCCAGCGACAGGTGGCCCGGCGGGCGGCCCGACCAGACGAGTGGTCGGGAGCGCACCAGGGCGGTGGCGCCGTCGGACTCGAGAACCCGGCCCCAGCGGATGCGGCAGCGGTCCATCACGCGGAGGGGCTCGAGCCCGCCCCGCCCCTCACGGAGCAGACCGACCCACGGGTACACCCCGAAGACGTGGAAGGCGTGGTTGGGCGTAGCGCCGTTGCCGACCGCGTCGGTGATCGGTGCGACCCCGCGGCCGCAACGCGGCCCGAAGCGTTCTCTGAGGTGCCAGCCCCAGTCGTTGGTGCCGACGCGGGTGAGGAGGTCGCCGCCGATCCAGTAGGCCTGCACCACCCGGTCGGCGAGCGGGTCGTCGGTGCCGGCCGCCCCGGCGAGGAGCTCCAGGTAGGGCCACGCCCCCTCGAACTCCCGGGCGAGCCGGTCGAGCCCGCGGTCGGGCGTGAGCTCACCGCTGCCGTAGCCGAACAGCGCCTCGCTGTCGGCCGGTCCGCAGTACCCGAGCCGGTTCGGCGGATAGGCGAACCGGGCGAACAGGGCGGCGCCGGTCGCGCTCATGCCGGCGCCGGTGCGCCCCGCCCGCGTCGATCGGGTGCACGGCGGCCCGCGGCCTGGACCACGACGCCGGCGACGCCGACCGCGATCAGCGCCAGGCCCAGCATCTGCGGCGACAGCGGGACCCCCTCCACCGAGGCGTTCAGCACGGCGGTGACGAGGGCGCCGACCACCAGCACCGCCGTGACGTCGACGGCGGGGGCGAGGGCGAGGGCGTGGTGCCAGCTCACGACGTAGGCCGACAGGATGGCTCCCGTGAGCAGCGCCCAGCCGACCTGGTGGCCCCCCAGGCCGGTGAGGTCGTCGCCCCGTCCGCTCGCCGCGACCCACCCGAGCAACACGACCGTGCCGCCGGCCATCCGCGCCGCGCCGACCGTGAGCGGTGAGAGCGCGGCGAGCAGCCGCTTGGCGATCACGACCTCGACCGCCCAGCACCAGGTGGCGGCGAGGACGAGCAGCTCGCCGTCGGCCACGCCGGGCCATCCGACCCCGCCCCGGACCTCGGCCTGGCCGACCAGGATCAGCGCAATGGCGCCGAGGTGCACCGGCGTCACCCGCTCGCGCAGGGCGACGACCGCGAGCAACGCCACCCAGCCGACCAGCGTCTTGTGGATGAAGGCCGCGTCGGTGGAGCTGGCCCGGGCCAGCCCCTCGAAGAAGAGGACGAAGGGCACACTGCCGCCGATCACCGCTACGAGGATCAGGCCGAGCCGTTGCCGGCGGGTCGACGGGCGGGAGAGCCCCGCTTCGGGCCGCCGCCTCCCGGCCAGGGCGAGCACCGTGACGATGACGGCCGCTGCGACCAGGTTCTTGGCGGTGGTGTAGGTCGTGGCGTCGGGGAAGCGCCGCACCCCGTATCCGTTGACGAAGACGGCGACGCCCGAGACGAGCGCGGTCACGCCCGCCAGACGGATCCCCTGCATCCGCTGATCACTGATCGTCATGGCGATCCTTCCTGTTCGGGCTGGCCCATCGCGGCACGCGACCGGTTCACGGCCCGGGCTTCTTCCTCGGTCACCATCTCGACGGCGAGCCCGGTGGTCACGACCACCCAGTCGCCGACCGCCGGCTGGAGGCCGTCGAGGGTGAGCACGAGCAGCGAGACGTCACGCCGGCCGGCTCCGCTCTCGCCGATCCCCGAGGCGCCGTCGGCACTCACCTCGACCAAACGGAGCACGTCGCTCAGGCACATCGGCCCGACACCTCGGCCACGATCTGTTCGGCCAGCGCGGGCAACGCCCGCTGCACGGCGGGGCTCAGCCCCTCGCCGTCGGTGAGGTCGGCCGGCTCGACGCCGAACACGACCAGCCGGGCGGGCAGCCGGTCGAGGGCCCGGCCCAGCGCCACCGCCTCGGCGAGGCCGGCGCGGTGGGTGCTGCCGTGGGCCCGGCCGCCGGGGAGCGGGTCGACGGCCGTGTCGATTCGGTGGATCGACCCGGGTGCACCCCCGCCGCGCACCGCGTCGATCACGATCGCCAGCTCTCGGCCCGCCCAAGCGTCGATGACGCGGGTGGGCTCGCCGTCGAGCTCGACCACGTCGACGCCGGGAAGGGCTCGACGCACCAGCACGGACGCGGCCGGTCCGACACCGTCGTCGCGACGGTAGGAGTTGCCGACGGCGATGACGGTCGCCGGGGAGGGGCCGGTCATGATCGGACCACCGTCAGATCGAGGAAGTGGGTGGCGCAGCTGATGCAGGGGTCGTGGTTGCGGATGGTCACCTCGGCTCGTTGCCGCAGCTCCTCGTCGTCGAGGTCGAGGTGGTCCTCGACGTAGTGCCACAGGTCGTGCTCGATGGTCGCCTGGTTCTGCGAGGTCGGCGGCACGATGACCGCGTCGGTGATCGCGCCCTCCGGGTCGAGCTCGTAGCGGTGGTACAGGAGGCCCCGCGGTGCCTCGGTGGCACCGTGGCCGACGCCGGCCCGGGGTGAGCTGGCGACCGCCGGCCGGTCGGGCTGCTCGTAGGAGTCGATGATCTCGATGCCCACCTCACAGGCGTGGAGCACCTCGACGGCGCGCACGACGATGCTGCGGAAGGGGTTGCGGCAGGCGGCCCCCAACCCGGCAGCATCGGCTGCGGCGGCCGCCGACGGGGACAACCGGTCGCGGTTGAGGCTGAACCGCGCCAGCGGACCCACCAGGTACTCGCCCGACTCGAGCAGGCGGGCGTGCAGCGCGGTCGAGTGCTCGACCTGGTGCTCCTCGACGTGGTCGGGGAAGTCGGCCTCGGCGATGTCGAGCCCGCGGTCGGACACGATCCGGCCGTCGAGCACCGCGTACTCGGTCGGGTGGCGGAGCGCGACGAGCTCGTAGGGCATGTCGGTGTCGGGGAAGTCGAAGCCCGCCACCCAGTCGACGACGTCGCCGGCCAGCTCCCGGGCCCGCTCGAGCCGGGCGCGCAGCGGCGCGAGCTCACGCCGGGTAGGGACGCGGTAGAAGCCGCCCACCCTGACGTTGACCGGATGGATGGCCCGGCCACCGATCTGCTCGAGGACGAGGTTGCCGATCTTCTTCAGCTCGAGGCCCCGCTCGACCTCGGCCCGTCGGTCGGCGGCCAGCTCGATGGCGCTCGGGTACCCGAGGAAGTCGGGAGCGTGGAGGAAGTGGATGTGCAGCGTGTGGCTCTCGATCCACTCGCCGCAGTAGAGCAGGCGCCGCAGCTCGCGCAGCGGGCCCCCGACATCGACCCCGATGGCAGCCTCGACGGCGCGGCAGGCGCTCATCTGGTAGGCCACCGGGCAGATCCCGCAGATGCGGGCGGTGATGTCGGGCGGCTCGGTGTAGCTGCGGCCGCGCAGGAAGCCCTCGAAGAACCGGGGCGGCTCGTAGATGTCGAGCTGGACGTCGTGGACCCGGCCGTCGCGGATCTCGACCCGCATGGCGCCCTCGCCCTCGACCCGGGTCAGGACCTCGGTCTCGAGGAAGCGGCCACCGGATGCCCGATGTGTCATGGACTCGATCCTCCCGGCGGGTCGAGGGCCACCTCGACCGGTACCTCGACCGGTACCTCGACGGGGACCGCGACCGGTACCTCGACGGGGACCTCACGGAACGGCGCGGACCAGGCGTTGAAGGTGTGGAACACCCGGTCGAGCTCGCCACGGTCCATGCCGGCCGACAGCAGGCCGACGACCATCGATGCGGTGTTGGGCGTCTCCATCGGTCCGAAGCACCCGTAGCAGCCACGATGGAACGCGGGGCACAGCGCGCCGCATCCGGCGTGGGTCACGGGCCCGAGGCAGGGTGTCCCGTGGGCGACCATCACGCAGACGTTGTGGCGTAGCTTGCACTCGACGCAGATGCTGTGGGCGGCGACGACAGGAGCCCGACCGGTGAGGTAGGCGCCGATCACCTCGAGGAGCTGGTGCCGGTCGATCGGACACCCTCGCAGCTCGAAGTCGACCTCGACGTGGGCCGAGACGGGCGTCGACGTGTCGAGCGTCGACAGGAACGACGGTGTCGCGTACACGATGCGCATCAGCTCCTCGACGTCGCCGAAGTTCCGGAGCGCTTGGATCCCGCCGGCGGTGGCGCAGGCCCCGATCGTCACCAGGAACCGCGAGTCACGCCGAACCTGCTGGATCCGCTCGACGTCCTCGGGCGTGGTGATCGAGCCCTCGACCAGGGACAGGTCGTAGGGGCCGGCCCGCTCGGTGCTGGTCGCCTCGGCGAAGTAGGCGATGTCGAGGCGGTCCGCCAACGCCAGCAGCTCGTCCTCGCAGTCGAGCAGGGTGAGCTGGCAGCCGTCACAGCTGGCGAACTTCCAGACCGCGAGCGTCGGTCGGGCCGGCGTCGTCATCGCTCCCTCGCGACCACGAGCGGACGGGCGTCGGTCCACGGTACGACCGGCCCGTCCTTGCAGACGAACAGCGGACCCAGCTGGCAGTGACCGCAGTGCCCGATGGCGCAGCGCATGTTGCGTTCGAGCGACAGCCAGATCTCCCCCGCCGGCACGCCGCGATCGAGCAACGAACCGGCAAGGACCCGCATCATCACCTCCGGTCCGCACACGATCGCGGTGGTGTCGGCCGGGGTCACCGGTGCCCGGTCGAGGAGCTTGGTGACCATCCCGACGTCGCCGTGCCAAGCCGGTGTTGCGGTGTCGACGGTGACCTCGACGTCGACGTCGAAGCGGCCGCGCCAGCGCTCGAGCTGGTCGGCGTACAGCACCGACTCGGGGTCGCGGGCGCCGAGCAGCAGCACCACCCGGCCGAAGCGGTCTCGGTCGTTCAGGGCGTGGGTGACGACGGGCCGGACCGGTGCGAGGCCGAGCCCGCCGGCGACGATCAGCAGGTCGCGACCGTCGGCCCGACGCAGGTCCCAGCCGTGGCCGAACGGCCCTCTGAGACCGACGACGTCGCCGACCTCCTTGGCGCACAGGGCGGTGGTCACCGGCCCGACCGCCCGGATCGTGTGTTCGAGGGGCCCCTCGGCGCCGTTGCCGGGCAGCCCGCTGACCGAGATCGGTACCTCGCCGACGCCGGGTTCCCACACCATGTCGAACTGGCCCGCCGTGGGGCGGGCGATGGCATCATCCACCGGCTCGAGCGCCAGCGTCACCGTGTCGGCCAGGTCGGGCCGGCGCCAGCTCACCCGGTAGGGCAGCGGCACCATCGGTGCCCGCCCGGCGACCGGAGCGTCAAGCGACATGGGATCCGTAGACGTCGAGGAGTTGGAGGCGCGTCGCCTGGAGCCGGTCGCGCATCAAGCCGGCGAACCGCTTGTACAGCTCGTAGCCGAGTGCGGGGTCGGCGTCGCACTTGCCACGGAGGCAGGCGGCGTCGAGCTCGACGGCGCTGATGTCGTCGCGAGCCCGGCCGTCGAAGGTCCAGCGGTACGGCGGTAGGAGCCACGACATCCCGAGGACCTCGCCGGCACCCACCGTCTCGACGACCATCGGCTCCCGGTCGGGCACGGCGATCTCGATCGCAACCGAACCGCGCCGCAGGACGTAGAACGTGTCGGCCGGCTGGCCCTCGTCGAAGACCGAAGCGCCGGGGGCGAGGTGGACGTTGACCCCGCACCCGGCTATCAGCTCGACGTGTTCGGGGGTGAGGCCGGCGAAGAACGGGTGCTCGGCCAGCAGTTCGTCGATGGCTGTCACGATGAGCCTCCAGTCGAGTGGGCCAGGGCGGCGACCTCCTCGGTGAGGTCGATGCCGACGGGACACCAGGTGATGCAGCGGCCGCACCCCACGCACCCGGAGGTGTCGAACTGGTCGTGCCAGGTCACGAGCTTGTGGAGCAGCCATTGGCGGTAACGCGACATCCCCGACTGCCGGACCGAGCCGCCGTGCAGGTAGGAGAAGTCGAGGGTGAAGCACGAGTCCCACCGACGCCAGCGCTCGGCGACGGCGCCGGTGAGGTCGGTCGTGTCCTCGGTCGTGCTGCAGAAGCACGTCGGGCAGACCATCGTGCAGTTGGCGCAGCTCAGGCAGCGCTCGGCGACCTGGGTCCACCGGGGATGATCGAGGTCGGCGGCGGCCACCGGGGGATCGGCGGGGTCGAGCGTCCGACCCATGTGCGCCGCGGCTCGTGCGCCGACGTCGCGGGCGGCGGCGAGATCCTCGGGCCCGGCGTCGCGGTGCGGGAGCGTGGCGAGCAGTGCTCGCCCCGCATCGGTGGCCGCGTCGACGACGAACCGGCGGCTGCCGTCCTCACCGATCTCGGTGAGCCCGAGGTCGTGGCCGGCGCTCGGTACCGGGCCGCTGCCCATCGACGCGCAGAAGCAGGTGGCGGCGGGCGACCCGCAGGTCACGGCCACGACGAAGAGGTCGGCCCGACGCTCGGCGTAGGTCGGGTCGGTGGCGGCGACGTCCAGGAACACCCGATCGAGCAGCTCGAGCGAACGGAGGTCGCAGGACCGCATTCCGAAGAACGCCAACCGGGTCGGCTCGGGCTCGACGGCCTCCATGGAGCCGTCCTCCCGGTTGCTCCGAACCAGAAGGGTCCGCTCCGGGTACACGAGCTGCTTCCACGACGACGCCGGCGCGGCATGTCCGAACAGCTCGTCGGTGCCCCGCTCTTCGGCGCGATAGCGGCCTGGTACCTGCTCGTCGGTCCACCCGACCGGCAGGTCGCCGAGCGACTCGATCTCGTCGAGGGCGATGACCCCGTCGCGCACCGTCGGACCGATGACGCGTCTCCGATCGGCGCGCAGCCGGTCGATGACGGCCTCGAGCCCGGTCGTGGTGATCACCGACAGCATCACGCGGACCGTACGAATCTCGACCCTCTCCACCTAGGGGCCGATGGCCCTTTCGGCGGTCCGGCCTGGTTACCCGCCGGTAAGCCGGGGAAGTGCGACGGCGCGGCAGTAGCGTGGGGTGCCGTGCCGACCGAGACCCTGCTCAACGACCTCGTCCCGGTCGTCGAGAAGTTGGTGGACCGCCATCTCGCAGCCTCGAAGGAGTGGTTCCCGCACGCGCTCGTGCCGTGGGAGCTCGGCCCCGAGGTCGAGCCCGAACGGCCGTGGACCGACGCCGACAGCCCGCTCTCGCCGGCCGTTCGCAGCTCGCTGCTGGTCAACCTGCTGACCGAGGACAACCTCCCGTACTACCTGCGCGACATCCAGCGGATGTTCGGCGGTGTCGAGGTCTGGGACTTCTGGACCCGCCGCTGGACCGCCGAGGAGGGGCGTCACGCCATCGTGATCCGCGACTACCTCACGCTCACCCGGGCCATCTGTCCCGAGGAGCTCGAGCGGGCCCGCATGGCTCAGGTGCAGTGCGGCCAGGTGCCGAGACCGCCGACCGCCGTCGAAGGCCTGGCCTACCTCACCATGCAGGAGCTGGCGACCCGCATCGCCCACCGCAACACCGGCAGGCTGCTCGCCGACGACGCCGGCTTCGAGGTCATGAAGCGGGTGGCGGCCGACGAGAACCTCCACTTCCTCTTCTACCGCGACGTCGCGTCCGCCGCGCTCGAGGTCGTGCCGAGCGAGATGGTCATCGCCATCGATGCCGAGGTGCGCAACTTCGAGATGCCCGGCACCGGCATCCAGAACTTCGCCAGCCATGCGCGCGCCATCGCCCGCGAGGGGATCTACGACTTCGCCATCCACCACGACCAGATCCTGGCGCCGGTGGTGTTGCGCGAATGGAAGCTCGAAGACCTGGTCGGCCTGAGCGACGAGGCGGAACGGGCTCGTGACCGGGTGACGGCGCACATCGCACGGGTGAAGCGGGTCGGCGAGCGCCAGCGCGAGCGGCAGCTCGCCACCGCCTGACCGCGGGCTGACCTCGGGCTGACCTCGGGCTGAACGCCACCTCGACCGAGGCCGGTCAGTCCGCAGTCAGGTTCGTGTGCGCTAAATGGCGCCATGAACGCGGAGGCGAGCTCCCCGGCGCCGGTCCTCGACTGTGAGGACCTGGTCGTCGTCTACGGCGATCTCGTGGCGGTGGACCACGTCACGTTCCACGCCCGGGCCGGCGAGATCTTCGGGCTGCTCGGCCCCAACGGTGCCGGCAAGACCTCGGTCATCCGGGGGCTCACGACGATCGTTCCCGTCGCCGGGGGAACCGTCGCCGTCGACGGCCACGGTCTGACCGACCCGGTCGCACTCCGGTCGAGCACCGGCGTCCTGCCCGAGAGCAACGGCTACCCGGGCGCTGGGACCGGGCGCTCCTACCTGCGCTTCTACGGGCAGCTGTACGGCCTCGCCGTCGACGAGGCCGACGCGCGTGCCGGCCGTCTGCTCGCCCAGCTGGGACTGGCCGACGACCATCGCCGCATCGCGACCTTCTCCCGGGGCATGCGTCAGCGCCTCGGGCTCTGCCGAGCGCTGATCAACGAGCCCCCCGTCCTGTTCCTGGACGAACCGACGCTCGGGCTGGACCCGGCGGGCAAGGAGGACATCATGCGCCACCTCGCCCACCTGGCGTCCGAGCGGAGGACCTGCATCGTGCTGTGCACCCACCTGCTCGACGAGGTCGAGCGGGTGTGCGACCGGGTCGCCATCATGGACCACGGGCGCATCGTCGCCGACGGGACCGTCGACGAGGTGGTGCGCGCCTCGGGCGTGCCCGGCCACGGCCGGCTCCGCGTGGCACCCGACGACGTCCAGCCGGCGGCGATCGCCCTCGAAGGGTCGGTCGCGGCAGGCTCCCTCAGCTTCGACAACAGTCGGCCCGGTGACATCGAGATCGAGCTGGCCGGCGACGGGGGAGCGCGCGGGGTGATCCTGCGCCAGCTCCTCGACGCCGGCGTCGAGCCCCGGTCGTTCGATCTCCAGGGCGCCAGGCTGAGCGACGCCTTCCTCGCCCTGACCGCTTCCGGCGCCGGCGCAGGGCGATGACCGCCACCTCGACCCGTCCGGTTGCCCGATGGAGGGTGATCGCCCGCCACGAGCTGGCCGACCTGTGGTTCAGCTCGAAGGGCCTGGCGGTGCTGTTCGGTTTCACCCTGGTCCTGTCGGTGCTCTCCTACCTCGCCTCGGCCGACGCCGGCATCAACCTGCTCGACGCCCGGGAGTCGGTCGGGATCGTCGTCCAGACCGCCATCGGGCTGGGGACCCTCACTGCGTTGGTCGTGAGTGCCGACGCCATCTCGGGGGAGCGCGAGCGGGGCACGCTCGAGGCCCTTCTGCTGGCCCCTGTCGCCCGTCGCCACATCGTGATCGGCAAGCTCCTCGCCGCCACCACCATGTGGGTCGCGTCCCTGATCGTCGCCCTGCCGTTCGTCGCCATCATGGCCGACGGCCCGGGCGTCGCCGCCGACGCGGTCATCGTGTTGGTGGTGGCCGGCTCGCTGGTCGCGGCCGCGCTGACCGCCCTCGGGCTGGCGGTGAGCTCGATCTCGCTGTCGAACCGGACGAGCCTGGCCGCGTCGGTCGCCGTCTTGATCCTGCTGGCTGCGCCCAGCCAGCTACCGGCCATCAAGGCGACGAGCGCGCTCGGGTCGGTGCTCATCAAGGCCAACCCGGTCAGCGCCGGCCTCCAGCTGGCCAAGAACGTGCTGGTGGACCAGCGAGCGTGGGCCGACCAGTGGGGGTTGCTCGTCTCGCCGATCGTCGCCGCGACGCTGCTGACGGTCGTCGCCGTCGCGCTGTCGCACCGCCTGGAGCTCGGTGGCGCGCGATGAGAGGGCTGGTGTTCGCGATCTCGGTCGTCGTGGCCCTCCTCGTCGGTGCCGGTGCCGGTGCCGGTGCCGGCGCGAGCGGCGCCGGGGCCCTGGACGGCGTCGAGGTCACCGTCGAGCCCACGTCCGCCCAGGTCCTGTTGGGCGAGTCGACCACCATCACGGTGGCCGTGACCAACCACGGCGGCCAGGCCAGCGACGACCTCGTCGTGCACATCGACATCACCGACCCCACGTCGGGCTCGTCGGTCGACCCGGAGGACTGGACCGCGACGCTCAGCAAGCGGGTCGGTGTCGTGGCGCCCGGATCGACCGCGACGGTGGGCTGGGACATCCAGCCCGTCTCGGGAGGGTCGTTCGTGCTGTACGCGGTGGTACTGGCGCCCGGTGCCGAGACGGTGTCGGCTTCGAACGTGCTCGAAGTGATCGTGACCGACCAGCGCAGCCTGAACCCGGGCGGGATCCTTCCGGCGGCGATCGGTGCGCCCGCGGTCGTCGGTGCTCTGCTGATCGTTCAGCTGCGGCGGGCCCGCCGGGTTCCCGAGTCCCTGAGCTCGAACGGGACCGCGGCCGACCTGCCACGCGTCTGATGGGCGCGTCGCGACTCAGCCGGTAGGCGGCTGGAGCCGGTCGGCCACCGCCTGGGTGAAGCGGTCGAGGATCATGGCCAGCATGACGATGGCGATCCCGGCTTCGACGCCGGAGCCCACGCTGTCGCTGCGGCGGA
>JBFJYB010000040.1:0-11416 GCA_041622835.1 Acidimicrobiales bacterium
CCGATCAGGTAGCGGATCTCCTCGAAGTCGGGATGCTGCACACCGTGGAGGCCGATCGTGTACTCGAGGGCCCGGTAGCCCGTGTCGGAGCAGTAGGCGCCGTGGCCGAGCTTGCTCGAGCCGATGGTGTTCACGAAGGCCTCGTCGTAGAACTTCTTGGCCTTGCTGCGGCCCTTCTGCCACAGCACCAGCTTGGGGTTGCGGGCCCGGACCTCGTTGACCTGCTCGGCGACCATCGCCAGCGCCTCCGGCCAGGTGGCCGTCCGCCACTCGCCGGTCTCACCCTTGGCGTTGGTGCGGATGAGCGGGGTCTTCACCCGGTTGGGGTCGTAGATCGAGACGATCTGGGCCTGCCCCTTGGGGCAGAGGGTGCCGACGTTGCGGGGGTTGGCGGGGTCACCGTCGAACTTCACCACACGGCCGTCGACGCGGCGGGCCAGCATCCCGCAGTCCTGCTTGCCGATCCAGCACGTCGTGGGCACGACGTCTTCGACGAGGGGCCCGAGTGCGGCCTCGGTCCCCGGTGTGAGCGTCTCGGAGCCTCCGAACAGGAAGTCGTGCCCGGCGACCGCTCCGACGGTCACGGCAGCACCACCGACAAATCCTCGCCGGGTCACCTGAGCCATGACCCACCTCCTCGAGAAGGAGTGCCTGTTCGTGAACGTTCTCACGAGCACTGGCTGGGCAATAGGGCACTAAGCCCCGAAGGCCGTGTTTCGCGTCGGGAACCGCGAGCCGGATCCGGGGTTCGGGGTGCATGCTCACCCGCGGCGTGGCCGTGATGGTCGTCGCCGCCATGGCCGCGGGAGCGTGCGGCCGCGACGGGGACGGGGGTGACCCTGATGACGCCGACCCCGGTGGACGACGAGCCCGCGGCCAGCCCGACCACCGGGACCCCGCTCGCTGCCCGTCGCCCCACGGGGTAGACCTGGCAGTCATGGCCCGTGACGTCGTCGTCATCGGAGGCGGCATCGCCGGTGTCTCGGTCGGCTACTACCTGTCCGAGCGGGGGCTGGACGTGCTGCTGGTCGAGGCGGAGCCGACCCTCGCCCACCACACCACCGGCCGATCGGCGGCCATCTTCCTCGAGAACTACGGCAACGACGTCGTCCGACGCCTGACGGTCGCGGGGCGGGCGTTCCTCACCGAGCCGCCCCCGCAGCTCGTCGACGGGCCGGTCGTCACGCCCCTACCCGTCATGCGGGTCGGTCGCCCGGAGCAGATCGAGCAGCTGTACGCCTCGGCCCGCTCGGCCCAGGGGCTGGTCCCGACCACGCGGTACCTCGACGCCGCCGAGACGCTCGAGCTGTTCCCCGTGCTGCGGCCCGAGCTGGTCGGCGGCAGCGTGCTCGAGCCCGACGCCATGGAGATGGACGTGGCCGGCCTGCACCAGGCGTTCGTGCGGGGACTGCGGGCCAATGGGGGAGCGATCGCGACGTCGTCGCCGGTGGTCGGGCTCGCACCGGCCGCCGGCGGCTGGCGGGTCACGCTGCCCGGCTCGTCGATCGACTGCCCGGTCGTCGTCAACGCCGCGGGGGCGTGGTGCGATCGGATCGCAGCGATGGCCGGGGTCGAGCCCGTCGGGCTGGTTCCGCTGCGGCGAACCGTGTGTGTGGCGGCGCTGCCTGATGGGATGGTCGCCGACGGGTGGCCGTTCGTCGTGTTCGAGACCCCCGGCGGCGGGGTCGAGGACGCCTACTGCAAGCCCGAGGCCGGCGGATTGCTCGTCTCGCCGGCCGACGAGACGCCGTCGGAGCCCTGCGACGCCAAGCCGGAGGAGATCGACGTCGCTCGCGGACTGGACCAGGTGGCGCGGTGGACCACGCTCGAGCTCCGTCACGTGCGCAGCGCCTGGGCCGGGCTGCGGTCCTTCGTCGCCGACCGGACCATGGTGGCCGGCTTCGCGCCCGACGCCCCCGGCTTCTTCTGGCTGGCCGGCCAGGGGGGCTACGGCATCCACACGTCGCCGGGGCTCGGCCGCATGGCGGCCGGCCTCGTCGTCGACGGAGCGGTGCCCGACGACCTGGCTGCACTGGGCCTGACCGCGGCCGACCTGGCTGCTGACCGCCCGGGGCTGCGAGGCGAGCTGGTGCTGGGCGAGTGACGGGCCCCCGCCGGGGGTAGCGAGGGCCCGCGACCGACAGACGCCACGTCCGGCGCGAAAGTCGCAGCGAATCGGCGACAATGGGGCCATGAGCAGAGACCGACTGGTCGAGATCGCCCGACGGGGCGTGGCCCACCTGAGAGCGGGCACCGTCGACCAGGAGCCGGACATCCACCGCGTGCCGGTCACCACCTACTTCGACCCCGAGCGCTGGCAGCTCGAGGTCGACCGGATCTTCCGGCGACTCCCGCTGATGCTCGGCTTCTCGGCCGAGCTGCGCGAGCCGGGCGCCTACCGTGCGATGGAGGTGGCCGGCGTACCGGTGCTGCTGACCCGCAGCGCCGACGGGGCGGTACGAGCCTTCGTCAACATGTGCAGCCACCGCGGCGCCATCGTGGTCGACGAGGGAGTCGGTGTCGCCCGCCGGTTCGCCTGCCCCTATCACGGCTGGACCTACGACCCGCAGGGTGACCTGGTCGGCGTGCCCGACGCGGCCAGCTTCGGCGACATCGACCGCTCGTGCCTGGGGCTGACCCCCCTTCCGGTGGCCGAGCGGGCCGGGCTGGTGTGGGTCGTGCTCTCGCCGGGGTCAGCGATCGACATCGACGCGTTCTTGCACGGATACGACGAGATGCTCGAGCACCTCGGGTTCGAGCAGTGCCACGTCGTGGGCCGCCAGACCCTCGCCGGACCCAACTGGAAGGTCGCCTACGACGGCTACCTCGACTACTACCACCTCCCGGTCCTGCACCGCGACTCCTTCGGTGCCGGCATGTCGACCCAGGCGCTCTACGACGCATGGGGTCCCCACCAGCGGCTCTCGGCGCCCGACCGTCACTACGGCGAGCTCGCCGACCTGCCCGAGGACGACTGGGACATCGGCCGCCTGACCGGGGGCGTGTGGACCATCTTCCCCCACGTCTCGGTCGCCGCCTTCGACGCCGGAGGCAAGATGTACATGGTGTCCCAGCTGTTCCCCGGCGCCGCCGTCGACGAGTCGTTCACCATCCAGAGCTTCCTGCACACCCGGCCCGCCGACGACCACCAGCCGGGCCTGGTTGCCGAGCAGATGGAGTTCCTCGGTCGCGTCGTCGCCGACGAGGACTATCACACCGGTCTCCGCATCCAGCGGGCGGTGAAGACCGGCGCCAAGCAGGAGCTGTTGTTCGGGCGCAACGAGGGGGGCGGTCACCGTTTCCACCGCTGGGTCGACGCCCTGACCTCGGCCGACGACAGCGAGCTCGAGACCGTCCTCGCCGCGGGCGCCTGATGCTCGACCTGGCGATCCGGGGCGGCACCGTCGTCGACGGCACCGGCGCACCTGGCTTCGAGGCCGACGTCGGCGTCGCCGGAGGGCGCATCGTCGAGGTCGGACGGCTGTCCGATCCGGCTGCTGCGGACATCGACGCCTCGGGGCTGGTGGTGTGCCCCGGCTTCATCGACCCGCACACCCACTACGACGCCCAGCTCTTCTGGGATCCGCTGGCCGACCCGTCCAACGTGCACGGGGTGACCACCGTGATCGGCGGGAACTGCGGGTTCACCCTCGCGCCCCTGGCCCCGGGCGACGGCGACTACCTGCGACGGATGATGGCCAAGGTCGAGGGGATGCCGCTCGAGGCCCTCGAGTCGGGCGTCGACTGGGACTGGGAGAGCTTCGCCGAGTACCTCGACCGGGTCGACCGGGGCCTGGGCGTCAACGCCGGCTTCCTCGTCGGCCACTGCGCCCTCCGCCGTCGAGTCATGGGCGAGCGGGCCATCGGCGAGACGGCTACGGCCGACGATCTGGCCGCCATGCGCCGGCTCCTCGCCGAGTCGATCGAGGCTGGCGGCCTCGGCTTCTCGACCTCGCTCTCGTACACCCACAACGACGGCGACGGCCAGCCGGTGGCCTCGCGGTGGGCGAGCAACGACGAGGTGCTCGAGCTGTGCGCGGTGGTCGCCGGGCACGAGGGCACGACCCTCGAGTTCGTCACCGACGGGTGCATGAAGGGGTTCACCGACGACGAGGTCGAGCTCATGACCGCCATGTCGCTGGCCGGCCGCCGTCCGCTCAACTGGAACGTGCTGACCATCGACTCGGCCGCGCCGGAGCGGTACCGCGACCAGGTGGCCGCCTGCCAGCGGGCGGTCGACGCCGGTGCCCGGGTCGTCGCCCTCACCATGCCGGTGCTGGTCGGCATGAACATGAGCTTCCTCACCCACTGCGCGCTCACGATGCTGCCCGGTGTGTGGAGCGAGGTCCTGACCCTTCCCGTCGACCAGCGCATGCAGCGCCTCCGTGATCCCGAGACCCGCGCTCGCATGGCGTCCGACGCCGCCAGCCCCGAGGCCGGGGTGTTCTCGCGGCTCGTCGGGTGGGGCCGCTACCGGATCGGCGACACCTTCAGCGCCGAGAACGAGCCGGTCCGAGGCCGGCTGGTGGCCGACATCGCCGCCGAGCGCGGCGTCGGCGAGCTCGACGCGCTCATCGACGTCGTGCTGGCCGACGACCTCCGAACCGTGCTGTGGCCGGGTCCGACCGATGACGACGACGAGAGCTGGCGCCTCCGGGCCGAGGCCTGGGAGAACCCGAACGTGATGATCGGTGGCTCCGACGCCGGCGCCCACCTCGATCGGATGTCGGGCGCGCCCTACACCACCGCATTCCTCGGCGACTGCATCCGGGGGCGGCGGCTGGCCACCATGGAGCGGGCGGTCCAGTTCCTCACCGACGCACCGGCCCGCCTGTTCGGGCTGCGTGACCGCGGTCGGGTCGCGGTCGGCGGCCATGCCGACCTGGTGGTGTTCGATCCCGCCGAGGTCGACGCCGGCGAGGTCACCCTGGTGTCCGATCTGCCCGGCGGATCCGGCCGCCTGGTGAGCCCGTCGAAGGGGATCCATCGGGTGCTCGTCGGCGGGGAGGTGACCGTCGCCGACGGGCAGGCGACCGGCGTCCGGCCCGGACGGGTGCTGCGGTCGGGGGCCGACACCTACACCGTCGAGAGCTCCGCATCGACTTGATCCGGCCCCTGCGCCGGGGTGCCGCCAGGCAGGAGCGGCCGCCTCCTACACTCCCCGATGCGAGTCGTTCCATCCGCTCGACGAACGTCAGGACGCCTCGGTGACCAGCGCCCGAACCCCCCAACCGACGCCCGACACCGAGGCGCACTCGGAGCCCGACCCCGACGCGGCCGGTAGGGCCGAGCGAGCCGCAGCCGAGGAGTTCGACGCCGTCCTCGGCCGACCCCGCGATCCCGACAAGCTGGGGGAGTACCTCGACCGACTGTTCCTGTTCGCGGCCCGGCGGCGCGTGGCGTTGGTCATGTTGGCGGTGCTGTTCGGCTTCGCCCTCGTCGCTGCGCTCATCACGGCATGGGAGTGGGAGAGCGAGCCCGACCTCGGGTCGTCGGGGGGTCAGCTGTCGGCCTCTGCGCCGTCGGAGTTCGAGGCCGGCCAGGGGTCACCGGCCGGCGACGCCACGCCGAGTCTCGTCGCCGACCTCGGTGCGAGCCTCGACACGCCGGTGGTGCTGCGGTCCGGCGACGGACCCCGCGCCGACCGGATCGTCGTCGACCCCGATCTCGAGCTCCTGCCGCAGCCACCCGGCGAGGTGCGGGCCTCGCTCCTCGCCTTCGGCGGCGCTCCCCACGTGGCCGTCTTCGGTCCGAGGCGATGGCTCGACCGTGCCTGCATCCAGGTCTCGACCGTCACCTCCGACCTGCGCCTCATCGCCGCCTCGTGGCACGACACGCCCACGGGGGCGTGCGAGGCCCAGGCCGTCGGGGATCAGGCCGAGGTCAGCTGCGTGGGCCCGCGGGTCATCGTTCTGGCCCTCGACATCCCGGTCGGCGAGGTCGAGCTGCCATCGGGACCCGACGCGCCGGCGGCCGCGGTGCGGGTTGCCTTGCGGAACCCGGTCGACGGGTACGAGACCGTCAGCATCACCGGAGCGGTTGCGCTGCCCGCCGACTTCGATCGGACCATGCTCCCCCCGGCGCGCGCCGACCGCGGCCAGACCGTGACCATCACCCCGGCCGAGGGCGACGGCTCGGCGGTGAGATGCCAGGTGCAGTAGCCGGTCGACGAGCCTCGGTGGCGGGACCGCGACCCACTACCGTTCCGGTGATGTGCGGTCGCTTCGTGTCGTCCTCGGCGCCCGACCAGGTTGCCGCCTACTTCGGCGTCGACCAGGTGGGCGAGACGCTGCTCGAGCCCAGCTACAACGTCGCACCCACCAACGACGTCTACGTCGTGCTCGAGTCGGGCGGGGTGCGGCGGCTCGAGGCGTTCCACTGGGGGCTGGTGCCGTTCTGGGCCAAGGACCCCAAGATCGGCAACCGGATGATCAACGCCCGGGCCGAGACGGTGGCCGAGAAGAACGCCTACCGCACGGCGTTCCGCAAGCGCCGGTGCATCATCCCGGCCGACGGCTTCTACGAGTGGACCAAGAAGCCGGGGCAGGACAAGAAGCAGCCCATGTACATCCACCGCCCCGACGGCGAGCCCTTCGCCTTCGCCGGACTGTGGGAGACCTGGAAGGGCGAAGACGGCGCCCCGCTCCAGTCGTGCACGATCATCACCGGTCAGCCGAACGAGGCGATGGCCGAGATCCACGATCGAATGCCGGCCATCCTGCCGCCCTCCGCGTGGGCCACGTGGCTCGACACCGAGCTCCAGGATCCCGAGGTCCTGCAGCCGCTGCTCGTGCCGGCGCCGAACCGGATCATCACGATGCACCCCGTGAGCACCGAGGTCAACAACCCCCGCAACGGCGGTGCTCACCTCGTCGAGCCGCTCGACGAGGCCTCGGGTGATGACTGACACCGACTCGACGGTCGTCCACTGGCGCAAGCGCCTCGACTCGTCGATGCTGCGCTGGCAGGCACGAGTCGAGACGGCCGGCGCCGACAACGCCCTGCCGTGGCTCTACGCCACGGTGCTGTTCGTGGTGCTGCTCCTGCTGGCGCTGGCCCGGTCGCGGATGCTCGAGGCCGGGACGGGGCTGGCGACGGTGAGCCAGAGCCTGTGGCTGATCGGGGAGGGGTTCAAGCCCGAGTCGAGCCTGCTGGACGGAGCGAACTACCTGGCCAGGCAGGGCTCGATGATCATGTACCCGCTGGCGCTGACCACCAAGATCCTGCCCACCGTGACCACGCTGCTGGTGGTCCAGTCCATGGCGCTGGCGGTCGGCGTCGTGCCCCTGTGGCGCCTGGCCCGTCGCGTCGCCAAGCTGCGGGTGGGAGCCAGCACCGCGATCGTCTTCGCCTACGGCGTGTACTCGTCGGTGCACAACATCAACCTGGCCGACTTCCACCCGGAGGTCTTCGCCGTCCCCGCCCTGCTCGGCGCGGTGCTGTTCGGGCTGCGAGAGAAGTGGGTCCGCTTCTCGCTCATGATCGTGATCATCCTGGCCTCCCGTGCCGACCTGGGCCTGGCCGTCGCCGGGCTGGGCATCCTGCTGCTCGTCGAGCGCAACCGGAAGGCCGGCGTGTTCACCGCGCTGGTCGGCGTGGCGTGGACGGTGACGGCGATCTTCCTGCTCCAGCCGGCCTACGCCGGAGGCGACTTCCCCCACCTCGGGTCGTTCGCCGCCTACGGCGACGGCCATCCCCTCGACGTCGTGGCCGGCATCATCACGCAGCCGTTCGACTTCCTCGGCGACCTGCTCTCGCAGCGCAACTTCCGAACCATGGTCGGGCTGCTCGCACCCCTGCTGTTCCTACCGGTCGTCGCGCCTCGCTATCTCCTCCCGGTCGTGCCGCTCTACAGCCTCTACCTCGTCGCCGACGTCACCGAGGGCACCCTCAACGAGGCCCAGCAGTCGGTCCCGGTGGTCGCCTTCGTGTTCGTCGCAACCGTGTTCGCCATCCAGAGGACCGGCACCGTGCTCGTCGAGCGGGTCAACGTCGATCGGCGGATCATCTGGGCCCTCGTGTTCACGGCCAGCGTCTTCTTCGTCGTCGACTCGGGCAGCTCGCCCTACGAGGAGCCGTGGGCGTGGGGTCGGCGCGACCTGGTCGACGAGGCCCGGCTCGACGCCGCCGACCTGCTCCCCGACGACGCCGCGGTCAGGGCCTCGCCGAGGGTGTTGCCACTCATCTCCGAGCGCGAGCGGCTGTTCGCTCTCGACACGACCGGCCCCGAGGGCGAGGAGGAGGCGGCGGTCGACCGGGTCGACTGGGTCGTCTTCGACGTGGCGTCGGCCCCGCAGTGGGACAACCTGACGATCCAGCAGTTCGACCTGGGCCTCGGTCGCATCGGGTGGGACCGTGTCTTCGAGTCGGAGGGGGTGTTCGTCTACCAGCGAGGCGACGAGGCCCCGCCGACGGTCGTCGCCTCGCCCGACAGCTGACCCCGCGCCGCTAGCGCTCGCTGACTGCGGTGGCGCCCTGGGCCTCGAGCTCGCCGCGGAGCTCGGCCGCGGCCGCAGCCAGATCGTCGTGGTCGACGTCGTGGGCGGCGTTGGCGAAGTCGAGGTCGCGTATCCCGAACATCGGCAGGACGTGGACGTGGACGTGCGGAACCTCGAAGCCGGCGATCATCAACCCGATGCGCGGCGGCTCGAACGCGGCCATCTGGGCCCGGCCGACCTGGTGGGCGACGGCCATGAGGTGAGCGCCGGTGTCGGCGTCGAGGTCGACCCAGTGATCGATCTCGGCGACCGGCACGACCAGCACGTGGCCACGCTGGTGGGGGTTGATCGACAGGAACGCCACGGCTCGCTCGTCGCGCCACACGAAGTGGCCGGGCAGCTCGCCCGCGATGATCCGGCTGAAGATGGTGGCCATGGCTCCTCCTCGGCGACTGCTTCCCGGGTCCCCGGGACCCCCGAGATCGTAGGCTGTCGGCGTGACCCCCACCGAGCCGCCGACCCCGGACCCACCGGTCGGATCGAGCGGCCTGGGGCCGGTCCTCACCGTGCCGAACGTGGTCTCGTTCGTCCGCCTGCTGTGCATCCCGCTGTTCCTCGTCGTGCTGTTCGGCATGGACTCGCGGGTCGGTGCCGCCGCGCTGCTCGCCGGCCTGGGGGCCAGCGACTGGGTCGACGGCTATCTCGCCCGGCGTCTCGACCAGCACTCCGACCTGGGCAAGATCCTCGATCCGACCGCCGACCGGCTGATGTTCCTTGTCGCGGTCGTGGCGATGATCGTCGACGGCTCGGTGCCGGTCTGGTTCGCGATCATGTCGCTGGTGCGTGAGGGGGTCGTCGGTCTCGCCGCGGTCGTCTTCGGCCTGCTCGGGGCTCGGCGCATCGACGTCACCTGGTGGGGCAAGACCGCCACCTTCGGGCTGATGTTCGCCTTCCCCCTGTTCCTGCTGGGCTCGGCCTCGGTGAGCGGCGCAGACGCCTACACCACCCTGGCGTGGATCATCGGCATCCCGTCGCTGGCGCTCAGCTACTACGTCGTCGGCGAGTACGTACCGCTGGCACTGGCCGCGCTGCGCGAGGGACGGGCGGCCCGGGCCGGAGCCGGGGCGCCCTGACGGTCAGCTGGAGCCTGAGGTCGCCGATTCCGGTACGGTTTGCGGCCATGGACATTCGCGACGGACTTCGCTATTCCACCGACCACGAGTGGGTCGAGGTCGTGGACGGCCAGGTGCGGGTCGGCATCACCGACTACGCCCAGGACGCCCTGGGCGACGTCGTCTACGTCGAGCTCCCGACGGTCGACCAGCGGGTCGAGGCCGGCACGAGCTTCGGCGAGGTCGAGTCGACCAAGTCGGTCTCCGACCTCTTCGCCCCGGTGTCGGGGACGGTCACCTCGGTCAACACCGACCTCGGTGACTCGCCCGAGCGGCTCAACGAAGATCCCTACGGCGACGGCTGGATCTGCACGATCGATCCCGACGACCTCGACGCTCTCGACGGCCTGCTCGACGCGGCCGCCTACCGCGATCTGGTCGAGGGCTGACCGGGCGATGGCCGACGTCCCCTGCGGCTCCTGTGGGCACGTGAACCCACCGGGATCGAACTTCTGCTCGTCGTGCGGCGCGCCGATCGGAGCAGGCCGATCCGACGAGACCGAAGGCCACGACTTCGACCCGGACGAGGCGCAGCTCCACGAGGAGCTCGACGGGCCGCTCCGTGAGGACACCGCCATGTTCGTCGTCACGCAGGGGGCGAAGTCGGGGTCGCGCTACCTGCTCGACCAGGACCACATCACCGTCGGTCGCCATCCCGAGAGCGACATCTTCCTCGACGACGTCACGGTCTCGCGTCGCCACGCCGAGGTCCGGCACGGTGAGAGCGGCTGGGCGGTGGCCGACGTCGGGTCGCTCAACGGCACCTACGTCAACCGCACGCGCATCGACGAGGCCGCGCTCAGTGAGGGAGACGTGGTCCAGATCGGCAAGTTCAAGCTGATCTTCTGGGCGCCGCAGGCGTGATCGTCGAGATGGCCGCCGGGACGTATCGCTCGATCGGAGAGGTCCTCCAGCTGCTGAAGCCCGAGTTCCCCGACGTCACCATCTCGAAGATCCGGTTCCTCGAGAGCCAGGGGCTGCTGAACCCGGAGCGGACACCGTCGGGCTACCGGAAGTTCGGCGACGACGACATCGATCGGCTGCGGTGGGTGCTGCTCCAGCAGCGAGAGCAGTTCCTGCCGCTCAAGGTGATCAAGGAGAAGCTCGACGCCGGGGCGTGGCGGGACGACGCCGCCGATGCGGCGGCGCCGGTCAACGTCGGCCCGGCTCGGGCATCGCGCCCGCAGCACCCCCTCGACATCGGTCCGAGCTCGGTGGCCATGACCAAGAACGAGCTGGCCGGCGCCAGCAACCTGCCGACCGAGACCATCGACGACCTCGAGCGCTTCGGCCTGCTGGCCGCCGACGAGGCCGGCGACGGCACCACCTACGGCGACGACGCCCTGCTGGTCGCCAAGGCGGCCGCCGGGCTCATCGAGCGTGGCCTCGAGGTCCGTCACCTGCGCAGCTACAAGGTCGCGGCCGAACGGGAAGCCGGGATGCTCGAGCAGATCGTCATGCCGCTCGTGCGTCAACGAGACGGCGACGGCCAGCGCGAGTCGGTCAAGGTCCTCGGTGAGCTCATCCTGCTCGGCGACGACCTGCGGCGAGCCACGCTGCGCCGAGCGCTCGCCAGCCACCTCGACTGAAGGGTGCGCCGAGCCGGGTCGGCGACGTCCTGGTCAGGGCCCCGGCGACGAGCGCGGCGGGCCCGGTGCCGGTAGGGTCTCGCGCGTGATCGAGATGGAGCTCGTCGGGGTGCGTGTTGAGCTCCCCACCCAAGCGCCGATCGTGCTGTTGCGGGAGACCGGTGGCGAGTCGAGGCTGCTGCCCATCTTCATCGGGGGGCCCGAGGCCGCGGCCATC